>NZ_JBFBGS010000006.1:0-232536 GCF_040684795.1 Kitasatospora sp. NPDC089797
CTCGGCGCGCATGTCGGCATCCCGTTCCTCGGCCAGCCCGGCGCCGGAGGTCCGCGGGCGCCCCGTTCCGTCCCTGCTACCGCCTGGTCCCGCAGGACGGGCAGAACGCGGAGCCCTCCGGCACGTCCTGACGGCACTGCGTGCACTGGACGGGCTGCGCCAGCTTGAACCCGCAGCCCGGGCAGAACGGCGTGCCGTGGGTCTCGGTCCGGCACTGCGGGCAGACCAGTTGGCGCGGGGTGCGGACGTCGTACTCCGCGCCGGACTGCTGGCCGGTCTGGTAGGCCCGGTCCGTCACCATGTCGTTGAGGCCGCGCCGCTGGGCCGCCGCCGCCTCGGCCGCGGTGTCCGGGGCGCAGTTGAAGCACAGGCCCTGGTCGGCGTTGAAGCAGCGGCCGCAGACGTAGTGGGTGCACCGGGCGCAGCGGTTGAAGTGCCCCTGGGCCTCGGCGATCGCGCGCTGGAAGGCCGCGTCCCGGGAGGTGCCCCAGGTCTGGCCGGCCAGGCCGTCCGCGGCGTTGCTGATGGTGTTGGCGTTGCCGCCGATCAGGTTCCAGGCCGCGCTGACGCCCTTGCCTATCCAGCCCGCCACCTGCCCTGTGGTGAACCGCTCGAAGGGCGAGCGCCAGGTGTCGGAGCAGCGGTGGCAGTAGAACTCGAACTGGAACCCCGCGCCGGTGCCGTGCTGTTCGCACAGGTCGCGGTAGTTGTTGCTGAAATTGATCTCGGAACTCACGTCGTCCCCGGTTGCTGAAAAGTGGCCTCGTCGGCGTTCGCTCCCAGGGACGATAGGGCGCCCCGAACGGTTCCGCCAAGAACTTCTGACACTGTCTTCACAACCGGGGACGAACGCCGCGCCGCTCAGCCCTTCGTGTTCCGGGCCCGCCGACGGCGCCACAGGGCGATCGGCACGACACCCGCCACGGCGAGCGCCGCCGGTGCGGCCGGCGCCTCCACGGGGCTGCCCGCGGCCCGGGAGGGCACCTTGTCGAAGGTGTCCGGGACGGGCAGGGTGGACCAGTCGGAGAGCGGCCACGCGACCACGAAGGCCCGGCCGACCACGTTGTCCACCGGCACGAAGCCGTCCCCGGTGAGGTTGTGGTGCGGGCGGGAGTCCCGGGAGTTGTTGCGGTGGTCGCCCATCACCCAGAGCTTGCCCTTGGGCACGGTGACGGTGCCGACCGGGTCGTTGTCGCAGGGCGTCGACCCGGGGAAGATGTACGGCTCGTCCAGCGCCGTGCCGTTGACCTTCACCGGGCTGCCCGCGTTGCACTCGACGGTGTCCCCGCCGACCGCGATCACCCGCTTGATGAGGTCCTTCTCGTCCGCCGAGGGCATCAGGCCGACGGTGCTCAACGCCTTCTGGACGGTGCCCATGAGGCCGCTGGAACCCGTCGTCGGGGTGTCCTCCAGCCAGCCGCCCGGGTCGCGGAAGACCACCACCTCGCCGCGCTCCGGCTCGGCGCCGAACCACGGGGTGAACTTGTCGACCAGCACCCGGTCGCCGATCTGCAGGGTGTTCTCCATCGAACCGGAGGGGATCGAGAAGGCCTGCACGAAGAAGGTCTTGATGCCGAGCGAGAGCAGCAGGGCGATCACCAGCAGGATCGGCAGTTCCTGCCAGAACGGGCGCTTCTTCCGCCCGGGCTTCCCGGCGGCGGCCCCGGCACTCCCGGCGGCGGCCCCGGCGGCGCTCCCGGCGGTCTGCTCCGGCCCGGTCGTCGGCCCGTCCCGCCCCTCCTCCGCGCCTCCCGGCGCGGCCGTCGGCCGCCCCTCGGGTCCACCGCTCTCGCCGGACTCCGTGCTCTGCTGCACACTCATGTGATCGGCCCCTCCCGACGGCCTGTCGGGGAGCCCGAAGCGGATGCTCCCCGTCAGGGAACGAACCTACCGAACAGAGGTTCCCGGACGCGCCCTGATGTGGATCCGTTCGCCCTGCGGACCGAACAGGCTGAGGAACTCCACCGGCTGCGGACCGGCGTTGCCGAAGGCGTGCGGCGTCCGGGTGTCGAACTCGGCGGCCTCACCGGCCGTCAGCTCCAGGTCGTGCGGGCCGAGCACCAGCCGCAGCCGCCCGGACAGCACGTAGAGCCACTCGTAGCCCTCGTGGACCTTCAGTTCCAGCTCGGGACCGCTGTTCCGGCCGGGCGGCACGATGTGCTTGTACGCGTGCAGACCGCCGAGGTGGCGGGTGAGCGGGACGACGGTCTGGCCGTTCCGGGTGACCGGGCGCGGGTGGATCCGCGGGTCGCCGGTGGCCGGGGCACCGACCAGTTCGTCCAGCGGCACCCGGTACTCCCGGGCCAGCGGCAGCAGCAGTTCCAGCGTCGGCTTGCGCTGCCCGGACTCCAGCCGGGACAGCGTGCTGAGCGAGATGCCGGTGGCGGCGGCCAGTTTGGCGAGCGTGGTGCCGCGCTCCCGGCGCAGGGCCCGCAGCCGGGGACCCACCGTGGTGAGGACGTTCTCGAACTCTTCGTCGGCCATGCCTGCTATTCGCCGGGACGGCAAGGGCGGTTGTCAAACCGGCACACCGTGAACGGCCCACCGGCCGCCCGGTCGCGTTCCGGCGGCCTTCCGGCGGCGCTCCGGCGCCCGGACCGACGGCGGGGCCCGGTGGCGCTCCGCCGATCGCCACCGGACCCCGCTCCTCGGCTTCCCGGATTCCCGCCGTCCACTCCTGGCGCGGTCGCCGCCCCGCTACCGGTACTCGCGCAGCCGGGGCCGCACCCCCAGCGCGATCAGCACCAGCGCCGCCGCCAGCACCGCCCCGCCGAGGGCCGCCGTGCTGGCGTCGAGGTCGGCGTCGGTCGCCGCGAGGGCCCCGTCCATCGCCTTCTGGTTGACCGCCACGGTGTCGTCCATGGCCGTGCTCAACTGCCCGAACTGGTAGTTGGACTGGCCCTTGGCGAGCCCGGTGTTGAGCGTGATCGCGTCCTTGAGCTTCCCCTCGGCGCGCAGGTCGCGCATCCTGCCGTCGATCGCCTGGTACTCCTGGAAGGCGCTCAGGACCCGCTCGGCGGCGTCCTGTTCGCCGGGGAAGGTGATGTTGTGCAGCTCGCTGCCCAGGAAGCCGCCGAAGGGGACGACGGAGCGGTCCGCCCGGTGCCGGTCGACGGCGTCCTGCAGCCGGCTGCCGTAGGTCGCCAGGGTCGCGCCGTCGAGCCGGACGATCGCCTGGCTCTGGTCCAGGTAGGCCTGCTCCCAGACGGCGGCGCGGCCCGGGTCGATCAGGTAGCGGCTCTCGTCGGCGTTCATGTCGTAGGCGACGGCGCGGGCCCGGCTGAGCGCGATCACCGAGTCGTAGGCGTCGTGCTTGGCGGTCACCAGGTGGTCGTCGGTGCGGGCCACCAGGTTCAGCCCGACCGCCAGCACCACCCCGGTCAGCACGGTGACGGCCGCCAGCGCGGGGTTGAGCACCCGGCGGTAGCGCACGGCCAGCGCCCGCTGGAGCCCGAACAGCACCACCAGGGCGAGCAGTCCGACGACGAACAGCCACCACCAGCCGGCGCCCAGGGCGTCGCGCTGCTGGGCGTAGACCCGGTCGACGGTGGCCTCGTTGGCCGCCGTGACCTGGTCGGCGGCCGGCAGCAGCTGGCTGCGCAGCAGGTCGGAGGCCTGCCGGTAGGCGTCCAGCGCGGCGGGCGCGGGCTGGCCGGCCGGGGCCGCGGCCTGTTCCTCCAGCAACTGGGCGCGGGCCACCAGGGCCTCGTAACTGCCCAGCCGGCCGAGCACCAGCTGGACGGCGTGCTGTCCGGCCGGGTCGTCGGCGGCGGCCTGGGCGGCCTGCTGGAGGTCGTCGTCGGCCTGGTTGCGGCGCTGCTCGTAGGTGTCCAGGGTCTGCTTGCGCAGCGCGGCGTAGTCCTGGTCGCTGCCGACCAGCAGCAGGTTGGCGGCCTGGGCGTCCATGTCGCTGAGCGCGAAGTAGAGGTCGGCGGCGCGGACGGCCTGCGGGGCCGCCCGGTGGCCGATGGTGTCGGTGCCGTCGCGCGCGCCGCCGAGGACGGCGGTGGCGGTGGCACCGAGGCCGATCAGGGCGGCCAGGCTCAGCGCGGTGAGGCCCCGGACCAGGCGCGGGGTGGTCCAGTAGGCCCGGCCGGCGACCCGCCGCAGGCCCCGGACGAACCGGGCCGGGGCACCGGGCGGGGCGCCCGCTCCGGCCGGCCCGGGGCCCTCGTCCGCTCCGGCGGCCCCCTCCGGTGAGGTGACCGTCCCGCCCGCTGTCGAGGTGCTCATGACCGCACGCCCCTTCCCCCGTTTGCCCGGCCTGCCGGGGTCCCCGGTGGGAACCTCCCGGTGGGAACCGAACACAGAACCGTTTCTCTCCGCCGCGCGACGCTAGTGCCGCGCCACCTGCGGCGGGGCGCTTCCTGACGGCTCCTTGACGCCGCCGGGCGGGGTTCTTGACGCTTCCTTGGCGCCCGGTCACGAGGGGGTCACGGCGGGGCCGCGGCAAGGCCACGGCGGGGAGCGCCGCCCGGTCCCGCCACCGCGGGGGTCAGAGCCAGTTGCGGCGCTTGAAGACCAGGTAGAGCCCGGTGCAGACCAGCGCCATCAGTCCGATCGCGAACGGATAGCCGAAGGCCCACTTCAGCTCCGGCATGATCTCGAAGTTCATCCCGTAGACCGTGCCGATCAGGGTCGGCGCGAACAGGATCGCCGCCCAGGAGGAGATCTTCTTGATCTCGTCGTTCTGCACGTGCCCGGCCTCGGCGAGCTGCTTCATCTCCTCGTTCTGCCGCTGCGAGACCAGCGTGGCGTTCACCGTCAGGATGTTCTGCAGCATCTGCCGGAAGCCGTCCACCCGCTCGGCCGCGTAGGTGGCGTGGTCGGCGACGTCCCGCAGGTAGCGCTGGAGCTCGTCGTCGGTGCCGTACTTGCCGAAGCCCGCCTCCAGGCTGCGCATGATCTCCAGCAGCGGCCGGGTGGCCCGCTGGAGCTCGATCACCTCGCGGGACAGTTCGTAGATCCGGCGGGAGACCTGCGGGTCCCCGCCGAACACCTCGGTCTCGATCTCGTCGATGTCGTGCTGCAGTCCGGCGATGACCGGCGCGTAGCCGTCCACCACGGCGTCCAGCACCGCGTACAGCACGGCCTCCGGGCCGAGCGCCAGCAGCTCCGGGTCGGCCTCCAGGCGGCGGCGCACCGCGGAGAGGTCCGGGGCCTGGGAGTGCCGGACGGTGAGCACGAAGTCGGGGCCC
Source organism: Kitasatospora sp. NPDC089797 (assembly GCF_040684795.1). Lineage (NCBI taxonomy): Bacteria > Bacillati > Actinomycetota > Actinomycetes > Kitasatosporales > Streptomycetaceae > Kitasatospora > Kitasatospora sp. NPDC089797. The sequence continues at coordinate 5,199 of NZ_JBFBGS010000006.1, forward strand.
ACGAACAGGTGGATCTCGCCGAAGTCCACCTCCTCCGCCTCGTCGAGGTAGCGGGCGGCGCGCAGCACCACGAACAGGGTGTCGCCGTAGCGCTCCAGCTTGGGCCGCTGGTGGGCCACGATGGCGTCCTCGACGGCCAGTTCGTGCAGGTCGAAGCGGTCCGCGGCCTCCAGCAGCTGCGCCTCGGCCGGGCGGTACAGCCCGATCCAGGCCATCGTGCCGGGCCGGTCGGGCAGTTCGCGGTAGAGGTCGGCGAGGTCGGCCGGGGCGTCCGTGCGGCGGCCGTCCCGGTAGACCGCCGCGTCGACGACGGAACGTTCCAGCGTGACCGGTTCGACGGGGTGCTCCGGCCGCGGGTCCATCGAGTGCTCGGGCGCCGACCGGGGGTCGACGGGCCGCCGCTCGGCCGTCGGACGGGAGAACGGGCGCTTGCTCGCGCGCACGGCGCGCACGTGCCAGTCGGACATGACGGGGAACCTCCACGGTGGGGTCCGGCCCGCGCCGCGTCTCGGCACGGCGGGCCGGAGGCGCCCGGCCGGCCGCCACGCGCACGGCGCACCGGCGGCGCCCCGCCGGGGGCGGGGTCAGACCTGCGCGGGAGCCGTACGGGAGGAGGAGTGCCGGGGGCCGCGAATCCTGCGGGACAACCGGGGGCGGGGCCGACTTCGACCCGTACTACTGCACTCCACGGCTCTCACCTCCTCGATTCCGGACGCCCGGGCGCCGACCAACCGGGCCGATTTTAGTACCCGCACGACCGAACCGTGCCACCGGGGCACCCGCCGGCCCGGGAGCGGACCGCGCTCACCCGCTGCCGACCGTCCCGACGCGGCGTCAACAGAGGCGCTCAGCTGGCCCTTTCACCGGACGACAGCGATCACGGACGAAGCCCGCACCACTACGCTACGGCGCATGACTTCTTCGGACACGGCCCCCGGGCGGGGCACGGCAGTGGTGATCGGCGGCGGTCTGGCCGGCGTGACGGCGGCCTGGGCGCTGCGGGGCTTCGCCGAGCGGATCGTCGTGGTGGAGCGGGACCGCTACCCGGAGGAGCCGGTGTTCCGCGCCGGGGTGCCGCAGGGGCGGCACGCCCACCTGGTGCTGGAGGCGGGCCACCGCGCGCTGGAGGAGCTGATGCCCGGCAGCAGGCAGGAGTTGGCGGCCGCGGGCGCGCACCGGGTCTCCGTGTCGGGTGATCTCAAGTGGCTCGGCGCGGCGGGCTGGCTGATCGAGTACCCGGCGCGGATGGCCTTCCTCTCCTGCACCCGCCCGGTGCTGGACAAGGTGGTGCTGGACCGGGTCCGCACCGAGCCCTCGATCGAGTTCCTGGAGGGCACCGACGTGGTCGGCCTGCTCGGCTCCGCGCGGGCGGTGACCGGGGTGAAGGTCCGCGAGCGCGGCCCGGACCGGGCCGAAGTGCGCGAGCTCCCGGCCGAGTTGGTGATCGACGCGGCCGGCCGCTCGACCTCCGTGCCGAAGTGGCTGGCCGAACTGGGCGGCCGCCCGGCACCCGAGGAGCGGGTGGACGCGGGCGTCGCCTACGCCTCCCGGCTGTTCCACCGCCCGTCCGGGGTCGACCTCGGCTGCCAGGCGGTCTACCTGCAGACCAAGGCCCCGGACGCGCCGCGGATGGGGGTCCTGCTGCCGGTCGAGGGCGACCGCTGGATCGTCAGCCTGGCCGGGATGCGCGGCGCCGAACCCGGGCCCGGCGAGAAGGGCTTCGACGACCATCTGGCCCGGCTGCGCGACCCGCTGCTGCAGGAGGCGCTGCGGGAGGCCGAACCGGCCGGCGAGGTGCGCGGCTTCCAGCCCGGCCCGGGGGTGCGCCGGCACTACGAACGCGGCTGCCCCGACGGTCTGGTGGTGGTCGGCGACGCCGCGAGCACCTTCAACCCGGTGTACGGGCAGGGCGTCACCGTGGCGATGTTCTGCGCCCAGGCGCTGCGCCGCACCGCGACCCGCCACGGCGACATCGGGCACGCCACCGCCCGCGAGGCCCGGCGGGGCGTCGCGGCGGCCTCCAAGGTCGCCTGGATGATGTCCGGCGCCGAGGACGTCCGCTTCCCCGCCACCACGGGCGGCCCCTCCGGCGCCATGACCAGGCTCCAGCAGCGCTACCTCGACAAGGTCCTGGCGGGCACCACCCGTGACCCGGTGGTGACGGCCGCGTTCCACGAGGTGCTCTCCCTGGTGGAGCCGCCGAGCCGGCTGTTCCACCCGACCGTGCTGGCCGCCGTGCTGCGCGGCTGACGGCCGCCGACGGCTCCCGGCGGCCGCCGGCCCGCGGCCGTCCGGTGCCGGGCCCGGCACCGGTCCGGGCGCATCCGTCAATTCGGATGCACCCGGATCGTCCGGCCGCTACCCTGGTCGACATGTCTACGCCCCGAATCTCCTAGCTGACGGACCCGCTTCCACGCCACCCGTGTGTCCGCCAGCTGTTTCGGAGCGTTATCCCATGATCACCACCCGTGGTGTCGACCTGCGCGTCGGCGCCCGCCTCCTCCTGTCCGACGTCACCCTGCACATCGCCCCCGGCGACCGGATCGGCCTGGTCGGCCGCAACGGCGCCGGCAAGACCACCCTGCTCGCCACCCTGGCCGGGCAACTGCCGCCCGCCGCCGGCACCGTCACCCGCACCGGCCCGGTCGGCTACCTCCCGCAGGACTCCCGTGCCGCCGACCCGGCCGCCACCGTCACCGACCGCATCCTGTCCGCCCGCGGCCTGGACACCGCCGTGCGCGCGCTGCGCGCCGCCGAGCAGGCGATGGCGGGGGCCGGCTCCCGCGCCGAGGAGCGCCGGGCGATGGACGCCTACGCGCGCGCCGACGACCGGTTCCAGTCCCGCGGCGGCTACGCGGCCGAGGCCGAGGCCGCCCGGGTCGCGGCCGGGCTCGGCCTGCCCACCCGGGTGATGGACACCCCCGTCGGCACCCTCTCCGGCGGCCAGCGGCGCCGGGTCGAGCTGGCCCGCATCCTGTTCGCCGACCACGGCACCCTGCTGCTGGACGAGCCCACCAACCACCTGGACGCCGACTCGGTCGCCTGGCTGCGCGGCTTCCTCGCCGCCCACCAGGGCGGGCTGGTACTGATCAGCCACGACCTCGACCTGCTGGCGGAGACCGTCAACCGGGTCTTCCACCTGGACCCGCAGCGCGCCGCCGTCGACGTCCACAACACCGGCTGGCGGGCCTACCTGGCCCAGCGCGCCGCCGACGAGCGGCGCCGCACCCGGGAGCGCGCCAACGCCGAGCGCAAGGCCGCCGCCCTGCACGCGCAGGCCGACCGGATGCGGTCCAACGTCGCCACCGCGACCACGGCCCGCAGCATGGCCAAGCGGGCCGACCGGATGCTCGCCGAACTGGAGCCCGTCCAGCGGGCCGAGCGCACCGCGCGGATCCGGCTGCCCGAGCCGGCGCCCTGCGGCCGGATGCCGCTCGGCGCGGTCTCCCTCGCCAAGGCCTACGGCGGCCGGACCGTGCTCGGCGGCCTGGACCTCGCCGTCGACCGGGGCGCCCGCCTGGTCGTGCTCGGCCTCAACGGGGCGGGCAAGACCACCCTGCTGCGGATCCTGGCCGGCCACGAGCGCCCGGACTCCGGCCGGGTCGTCCCCGGCACCGGCCTGCGGCTCGGCTACTTCGCCCAGGAGCACGACACCCTGGACCCGGCGCTCAGCGTCCGCGACAACCTCGCGGCGGCCGCGCCCGGGCTGGCCGACGGCGAACTGCGCACCGTCCTCGGCGCGTTCCTGTTCCGGGGCGACGACGCGGACAAGCCGGCCGGGGTGCTGTCCGGTGGCGAGAAGACCCGGCTCGCCCTGGCCGCCCTGGTCCACTCGGGCGCCAACGTGCTGCTGCTGGACGAGCCGACCAACAACCTCGACCCGGCGTCCCGCGCCGAGGTGCTGGCCGCGGTCGGCACCTACCCGGGCGCGATCGTGATGGTCACCCACGACCCGGGCGCCATCGAGGCGCTGCGGCCGGACCGCGTCCTGCTGCTGCCGGAGGGCGACGAGGACCTCTGGCACGACACCTACCTGGACCTGGTCGGCCAGGCCTGACCACACCCGGTCGTGCGTCCTCCGGGCTCCCCCGGGGGACGCACGACCGGGCCCCTCGCTGCCGCCTCCGAGCGATCCGACGGGCGTCGCGGGGGTCGCCGCGGCCGGGTCCACCCGGCGGCGACGGTCCGTCGTGCCCGGTTCCCGACGTCGACCGTTAGGACAGAGTGGAAGTCCCCGTACGCCATCGGAGGTTGAACCGCTGTGACCGTCCTCGTCTGGATCACCGAAGGCACCTGGCCGGCCTGTGTCGACGCCGCCCGCGCCCACGCGGCGCAGGACGCGGAGGTCGTCCTGCTGCACATCAGCGGCCAGGACGTCCCCGGCCTCGCGCACGGCGCCTTCGCCGGCCTGCTCGGACGCGGCCGCCCCGAGCGCGACCCCGGCGGCCTGGTGGAGGCCCTGGCCGCCGACTCGGCCGGACACCTCCTGGACACCGCCGCCGAACGCCTCGGCCGACCCTGCACCCGGCTGGAACGCACCGGGCGCGCCGAGCACGAGGTGGTCGCCGCGGCCGACGGGGCCGAGTTGCTCGTCCTCGCCCGCGACGGCGACCGCACCCGCCGCGGGCCGCACAGTCTGGGCCCGGCCGCCCGGTTCGTCGTCGACCACGCCCCCTGCCCGGTGCTGCTGGTCTGGCCGGAGCCGGCGCCGGGCGCCGACACCTTCCCGCCCCCGCCGCCCCACCACCGCTGACGCGAGCGGCCGGTGGCCGCCGGGCGGAGGACGGCCCCGGAGTCCGGGACGGCGGGCGTGGAGGGCCCCTGGCTCCGCGCTCCCCCGCTCCCCGGAGCGGCCTGCGTCGCCCGCGCCCGCAGCGCGTACTGTGGGGCCGCACCGGCGGGCCGTGACCATGCGTTTCCGGCCCTCCGGTGCGATTCCGGTGCGTTCCCGGTGCGACGTCGCCCCCTCGGCAAGGAGCAGATCCTGAGTACCCCGTTCGCGGAAGCCCTGTCGATCGTCCTGCTGGCGCTGGTGCTGGTCTGCGCGGTCGTCCGGCCGTGGGGCTGGCCGGAGGCCGTGGTCGCGGTACCGGCGGCCGGGCTGCTGATCGGCGTCGGCGCGCTCCCGCCGTCGGCCGCCCTGGCCGAGGTCGAGCGGCTCGGACCGGTGGTCGGCTTCCTGGCCGCCGTGCTCGTGCTCGCGCAACTCTGCGACGACGAGGGCCTGTTCCACGCCTGCGGGGCCTGGATGGCCCGCACCGCCGCCGGGCGGCCGCGCCGGCTCCTGGTCCAGGTGTTCGCGGTCGCCTCGGTGATCACCGCCGTGCTCAGCCTGGACGCCACGGTGGTGCTGCTCACCCCGGTGGTGTTCGCCACCGCGGCCCGCCTCGGCGCGCGCCCCAAACCGCACCTGTACGCCTGCACCCACCTGTCGAACACCGCCTCGCTGCTGCTGCCGGTCTCCAACCTGACCAATCTGCTGGCCTTCGCCGCCAGCGGGCTCAGCTTCACCCGGTTCGCCGCCCTGATGGCGCTGCCCTGGCTGGCCGCCATCGCCGTCGAGTACGCGGTGCTGCGCCGGTTCTTCGCCGCCGACCTGGACGCCGGCGCCCGGGGGCCGGTGGCGGCCGAGCCGCCCGCCATGCCGCTGTTCGCGCTGCTCACCGTGGCCGGCACGCTGGCCGGCTTCGTCCTCACCTCCGCGCTCGGGATCGATCCCGCGTGGGCGGCGCTGGCCGGCGCCCTCGTGCTGGCCGTCCGGGCACTGGCCCGGCGCCGCACCACCCCGGCCGCGATCGTCCGCTCCGCGGCCGTGCCGTTCCTCGCCTTCGTGCTGGCGCTCGGCGTCGTGGTCCGGGCCGTGGTCGACAACGGGCTGGCCGCCGCGCTCGGACACCTCGTCCCGCACGGCACCTCGCTGCCCGCCCTGCTCGGCCTCGCCGCGCTGGCGGCCGTGCTGGCGAACGTCATCAACAACCTCCCGGCGACCCTCGTGCTGCTCCCGCTGGCCGTGCCGTCCGGGGCGGGCGCGGTGCTCGCGGTGCTGCTCGGGGTGAACATCGGCCCCAACCTCACCTACGCCGGCTCGCTGGCCACCCTGCTGTGGCGGCGGATCGTCCGGGCCCACGACACCGCGATCGGCCTCGGCGAGTTCACCCGGCTCGGACTGCTCGTCGTGCCCGCCGCCCTGGTGACGGCCGTCCTGGCGCTGTGGGGGTCCTTGCAGGTCGTCGGAGGATGAGGCCCCCGGGCCGACCCGCAGGGCCGTACGGCTGCCGGTTGGGCGGCGACCGGTGCGGTCGGCTCCGCTGGACGGACGGCGCGGACGACCGCTCGCTCAGCCCCGCGGCCGGGTGACCGGCCGCACGTCGATCACGGCCATCCCCGCCGTGCGGGCCGCCTCGATCCCCTCGTCGCTGTCCTCGTACACCAGGCAGTCGGCCGGTGCCGTCCGCAGGGCTTCGGCGGCCCGGAGGAAGATGTCCGGGGCCGGCTTGCCGCGGTCGACCTCGTCGCGGGTGACCAGGGCGGTGAACAGCCACTCGAGCGAGAGGTGCCGCATGGTCGTCTCGATGATCCGGCGGGCACCGCCCGAGGCCACCGCCAGCGGGAGCGTGCCGTGGTAGGCCATCGCCACCTCGGCCACCTGCGGGTGCACCCGGATCCGGTCCGCGTTCGCCAGGAAGTGCCGGTCGCGGGCCGCCACGAGGTCCTCGACCGGGGCGGTCAGCCGGGCGCCGGTCTCGGCCGCCAGGGCCTGGATCATGTCGGCGGAGGAGAGGCCGGTCCTGGCGTCGAACCAGTCCTGGTCGAGGCCGAGCCCGTGCGGCGCCAGGGCCGCGCCCATCGCCCGGAAGTTCGCGTCCTGGCTGTCGACCAGCGTGCCGTCCCAGTCGAAGAGCAGGGCCCGGGCCGGGCCCGGGTGGAGTTCGGCGAGCATGAGGGTGGCCTTCCTGGAGGTCGCACGGCGGGCGGTTCCGAGGCTGTCACACCCGGGCCACCGGCGTCGGCGTGTTGCTGTCGTCCAGACTGATGCCCTTCGTCTCGGGCATCCAGCGGGCCAGCAGCAGCGCCGCGGTCAGCGTCACGGCGGCGTACACGACGAACGCCCCGCCGAGCGACAGGGCGCGCACCAGCGGCAGGAAGGTCGAGGCGACGACGAAGTCGGCCGCCCAGTGGGCCGCCGTCGCCAGGCTCATCAGGGCGCCCCGGGCGCGCCGCGGGTAGATCTCGGCGGCGAAGACCCAGAAGACCGGCGCGGGGCCGACCGCCCCGGCCAGGATGAACACGCAGAGCAGCAGCACGGTGGCGCCGCCGCCCGCACCGACGAGCTGGGCGGCCGCGACCGCCGCGGCGGTGGCGGCCATCACGGCGAGCCCACCGACCATCAGGGGCCGACGGCCGCCGCGGTCCAGCAGCGCCATCGACACCAGGCCGGCGACGAGGTTGCAGACCCCGACCAGGACGGACCCGAGGACGGAACCGGCGTGGGTGAAACCACTGGCGGCCAGGATCGTCGGGGCGTAGTAGATCGCGGTGTTGAGGCCGGTGAGGTGGACGAGCACGGCGATGCCCAGGCCCAGCGCCACCCGTCGGCGCCCGGCGGCGGCGAGCGCCGCGCGGAACCCGGTCGCGCCGCCGGGCTCCGGAGCGGCTGCCGCCCCCTCGGCCGGGACCGGCGGCAGGCCGAGGGCGGCCGCCGCCGCCCGGGCCGGGCCCACCCGGCCGACGCCGGCCAGCCAGGACGGCGACTCCGGCACGGCCGCCATACCGGCCAGGAGCACGACCGCCGGGACGATCCCCACCGCCAGCACCCACCGCCAGGCGCCGCCGGACTGCAGCGCGTACGGCACCAGGTAGGCGGCCAGCATGCCCACGGTGATCATCACCTGGTTGATCGTCACCACGGAGCCCCGGCGCTCCGGCGGGGAGATCTCGGCGAGGTACAGCGGCACCGCGAAGGAGACCGCCCCGAGCGCGAGACCCACCAGGAAGCGGCCGAGCACCAGCACGGCCGGGCCGTCCGCCACCGCCGACACCGCCGTACCGGCGGCGAACGCCGCGGCCGCCGCCATGATCACCGGGCGGCGGCCGAAGCGGTCGGCGAGCCGCCCGCTGGTCGGTGCGGTCAGGGCGGCGCCGAGCAGCGCCGCCGACACCACCACGCCCTGGAGCCAGGCGGACAGCCCGTACCGCTCGGCGACCAGCGGCAGCACCCCGGCGATCGCGGCGGTCCCGTAGCCGAAGAGCAGCCCGCCGGTGGCCGGGACCAGCACCGGCAGTACCGGACCGCGCGCGCCCGTCACGCGGTCACCACCCCCACCGGGGTGCCGGCCCCGGGCCCGGCCGGACCAGCCGCCGGGGCCTCTGCGGGGTCGTCCGCCGTCGCCACCGCGCGGCCCGCCGCGGCGGCCGAGCGGGCCAGTGCCTCCCCCACCCGGGCGGCCCGGCGCGAGGCCGCCGTCGGCACCGGCGCCGGGCGCCCCTCGACCACCGCCCGCGCGAAGGCGGCGACCTGGTGCTGGTAGTGGTTCCCGGCCGGGACGGTCTCGGTGCGCGCGCCGTCGGCGGTCCGCACCGTGACCACGCCGTCCTCGCCGGCCATCGCCCAGGCGTTCCGGACGGTGATCGTGCCCCGGGTGCCCTGCAGCTCGTACCAGGCGCGCGGACCGTAGTCGATGCTGTAGTCGATCACCGCGGCCCGGCCGTCGCCGAAGTCCATCCACCCGGTGGCGCTGGTCTCCACCGCCAGCCCGGTGCGCCGGCCGAACCGGGCGCTGACCCGCTCCGGCGCCCGCCCGAAGAAGAGCTGCGGCACGTCGATCGCGTAGCAGCCGACGTCCCAGGTGGCGCCGCCGCCGAGCGCGGCGTCCAGCCGGATGTTGCCGCTGCCGTCGGCAATCTCGAAGGCGAACGCGGCCCGGACCAACCGGAGTTCGCCGACCGCACCGGAGTCCAGCAGGTCGGCGGCGAGCCGCTGCTGCGGATGGAAGCGGTACATGAAGGCCTCCATCGCGATCCGCGAGGCGGCCCCGGCGGCCCGCTCGATCCGGCGCACCCCGGCCTCGCTCATCGCCATCGGCTTCTCGACCAGGACGTGCTTGCCCGCCTCCAGCGCCCGGACGGTCCACTCGACGTGGTCGGTGTTGGGCAGCGCGACGTACACCGCGTCGATCCCGGGATCGGCGACCAGCGCGGCGTAGTCCCGGTGCGCCGTCGCGCCGTACCGGAGCGCGACCTCGCCCGCCCGCGCGTGCCGCTCCGGACGGCTGGCGACCGCGGCGACCCGGCAGCCGGGGGTGGCGGCGATCGCCGGCAGCAGGTGGCCGCTGATGTAGGCGGTCGCACCGAGGACGCCCCAGCGCAGCGTCGTGTCGGACGGGCTCATGCGGCGGACTCCTCGATGAACTCGGCGGCGCGTTCGGCGATCGCCGCCACGGCGGCGTGGATGTTCCCGGTGATCATGCTCGGGATGACGGAGGCGTCGGCGATGCGCAGCCCGTCCACCCCGCGCACCCGCAACCGCGGGTCGACGACGGCGAGTTCGTCGTCGTGCGGGCCGAACCGGCAGCTGCCGACCGGGTGGAACTGGGTCTGCGCGGCGGCCCGTACGAACTCCTCCAGCGCGGCCCGGGTGCCGAGCGGTTCGGGCGGCGGGCCGGCCCGCAGCAGGCCGAGCGGGTCGGTGTCGGCGATCTCCCGGGCCAGCCGGACGCCCAGGGTCAGGGTGTGGAGATCGGCGGGTTCGGTGAGGTAGCCGGGGTCGATCAGCGGGTGGCCGTACGGATCGGCGGGGTCGAGGGTGAGCCGGCCGCGGCTGAGCGGGCGGGTGAGCGCCGGGCCGATGGTGAAGCCCCAGCCGAGCCTGGAGGCGTTGTTGAGGTCCTTCATCGGCGCGAAGGAGAGCTGGATGTCCGGGGCGGGAGAGTCCGGCAGGACGGTGACGAAGCCGCCGGCCTCGCCCAGGTTGGACCGGTCGGCGACCGGGAAGCCCTCGACGGTGTCGTAGGCCAGCGAGACCTGGACGTGGTCGTGCAGGTTCTCGCCGACCCCCGGCAGGTCGGCCGTGCTGCCGATGCCCAGCCGGGCGAGGGCGTCGGCCGGGCCGACGCCGCTGAGCAGCAGCAGCCGCGGGGTGGCCACCGTGCCCGCGCAGAGCACCACTTCGGTGGTCGCGCCGAAGCTCCGGAGCTGCCCGCCCGCGCGGGCCAGGACGCCCCGGGCCCGGCCGCCCAGGACCTCGACCCGCAGCACCTCGGCGTCCGTCAGCACCGTCAGGTTCGGGCGCCCGAGCACCGGGCGCAGGTGGGTGAAGGCGGTGTTGGCCCGCCGGGCGGGCGCGCCCCCGGCCTCGGCGGTGACGGTCGTGCGGTAGAGGCCGACGCCCTCCTGGGGGCCCGCGTTGAAGTCCGGGTTGGCCGGCAGCCCCGCCTTCCGGGCGGCTTCGACGAAGGCGGCGGCGAACGGATGGGGCTCGGTGTTCTCCGCGATCGGGATCGCCCCGGGGAGCGGCGCACCGGTGGTCGTCTCCAGCCGTTCCAGGTAGGGCAGGAAGGCGGCCGCGGTCCAGGTGTCGCCGCCCCACCGGCTCCAGGCGTCGTAGTCGGAGGCGGCTCCGCGGATGTGCACCATGGCGTTGATCGCGCCGGATCCGCCCAGCACGCGCCCGCGGGGCCAGGCGAGTCTGCGGCCGTGCAGGGCGGCCTGCGGCGCCGTGCGGTAGCCCCAGTCGAGGTCGCCGCCGAGCAGGCCCGGCCAGGCAGCCGGCCGGGCGATGCGCGGATCGTGGTCGGTGGGACCGGCCTCCAGCAGCAGCACGCTCCGCTCGGGCCGGGCACTCAGCCGGGCGGCGAGGACGCACCCCGCCGCGCCCGCGCCCACCACCACGTAGTCGTACGTCCGGACCGGATTCTGCATGAACGTCCCTCATCTCGGCTCGACATCAGGGCGATCAGACCGCCAGGAACCCGCCGTCCACGGCGATCACCTGGCCGTTGACGTAGGACGAGGCGTCGGAGAACAGCCACAGCACCACGTCGGCGACCTGTTCGGGAGTGCCGATCGCCCCGGACGGGATCAGGCCCCGCCAGGTCGTGGCCCCGCCGACCGCCGCTTCGGAGGCGGCCAGCATCTCGGTCTCGATCGGACCGGGCGCGACGGCGTTCACCCGCACCCCGTCCCGGGCGTGCTCCAGGGCGGCGACCCGGGTGAGCGCGTTCGCCGCGTGCTTGCTGGTGACGTAGGCGCCGATCCCCGGGAAGACGGTCCGGGCCCCGTGCACCGAGCTGGTGTTGACGATGCCGCCGAACCCCTGGTCCGCCATCAGCCGGAGCTCCTCGCGCAGGCAGAGCCACAGGCCGCGGGTGTTGACCGCGAAGGTGGCGTCGAACTGCTCCGGCGTCAGGTCCACCAACCGCCCGTCGCCCGGGACTCCCGCGTTGTTGAAGGCGTGGTGGACGGTGCCGTACCGCTCGCGCACCGCGGCGAACAGCTCCCGGACACCGGCCGGGTCGGTGATGTCGCAGGGGACGAAGCGCGCCTCGCCGCCCGCCGCCGTGATCTCGGCGGCCGCCGCCTCGCCCTGCGCGACGCGCCGGGACGCCAGCACCACGCGCATCCCGGCCCGGGCGAACGCCGCCCCCGCAGCCCGCCCGATGCCGGTGCTGCCGCCGGTGACGACCACCACCCGCCCGGCGAGGCCGTGGGGGCCGCCGCCCCCCGCGCCGCCCGCCTCCGTCATCCGGTCACCGCGGCGGCCGCGGGCCGGGAGGAGGGATCCAGCAGCCTGCCCATGTACCCGGCGGCCGCCGTGATCTCGGCCCCGGTGAGGTCGTTGAGGAAGGTCACCGCGCCGATCCGGGTCAGGACCGGGAGGTTCTGCTTGCCGTCCCGGTGCCGGACGGTGTCGGCCAGCGCCTCGGTGAGCAACTCGGTGTCGCAGAACAGCGGGTGCGACGGGGCGAGGCCGAGCCGCAGCGCCGCGGCGGTGATCCGCTCCAGGTCGCCGGCGCCGATCAGCCCGCGCTGTGCCGCCAGGACGGCGGAGAAGACGCAGTCCATCGCCACGGCCTCGCCGTGCAGCAGCTCGGGCAGGGCGCGCATCTCGACCAGTGGTGAGAAGGAGTGGCCGTAGTCGACGCTGCGCCGCAGGTCCTTCTCCCACAGGTTGGGCTGGAGCTCCTCCGCCATGCCGGCGATGGCGCGGCCGATCACCTCGTCCGCGATCCCGGTCGGCGGTCGGACCACCGCCGTCTCCTGGAACCGCGCCTCGACGAGCTCGGCGCCGTACTCCTCCAGCAGTTCGAACAGCCGGAGGTCCTTGATCAGGGCCATCTTGAAGATCTCGCCCATGCCGTTGCGGATCTGGCGGTGCGGCACGGTGGCCAGGAACTCGCGGTCGATGAGCGTGCGGGGCGGCGGGCTGTAACTGCCCAACCGGTTGCGGTACCCGCCGAAGTTGACCCCGGTCTTGGCGGCCACGCTGACGTCCACCTGGCCGAGCAGGGTGGTGGGCACCCGGATGTACGGGATGCCCCGGCGGTACAGGCTCGCGGCCAGGCCCACCACGTCGGCGAGCACCCCGCCGCCGATCACGATCGGCGGGCTGCTCAGGCGGTTGGTGCCGACCTCGTTGAGCTTCGTCACCACGTCGAGCACGTTGCCGATCGACTTGCTCTCCTCGTCCCCGGGCATCGAGAGGTACGTGACCGGGGCGTCGTTCGCGTCGAAGTACTCGCGGATCCGCCCGCCGTACAGGTCGTCGATCGAGTGGTCCAGCACCACCAGGCGGCTCTGCCGGCCGGTGGCTCCCCCGGGCAGTCTCAGCAGCTCGGGATTGGCGGGGTCCAACAGGCCGGGCGTCTCGATGATCTCGTAGGCGACGGGGAGTTGGGTCCGGATCGTCCAACGCATGGGTTCGGGTGACTGTGCTGCTGGGTTCACGGCGTGGTTCCTCAACTGGTGAGCGGACAGCGCCGGCCGGCGGGGTTCCGCGGCACGGCGGACGGACCACGGTTCACCGTGGTCAGGCGTCATCGGAGGAGAGGGAGGAGCGAAGGTCGCGCAGGGCGGACAACTCCGGCCGGCCCTGCGGCAGGGCGACGGGAGCGTGGTCCCGCCTCCGGCCCTTCGAGCAGTGGACCCAACATCGCACGAGTTCTGCCGACTATCAATGGATCCCATACGGACGACAGCAGTCCGGGTCCGGCCCCGCCGGCGTCCCGCGCCCGGGTGACGCGGCCGGGACCTGCCCGGACGCGGCAGCGAACCCGTCCGTCCGGAATCCGGGCAGCCGCCGGACCCCGGAACTATGTGACACGCTTCACATGTCCTGGCACTTGCGGCGCGGCCGGGTCGGCTCCCGGGGAGGTTTCGGCCATGCGACCGGTCGGCAACAACCGTGTGTCCGGAGCAGTTTGACGTAACATCAGGAGCACGGTCGGCGCCGGCCGTTCGGAGTGTCAGGCCGGAGTGACCTCCACCGGCAGCCGCTTGATGCCGTTGACGAAGTTGGACCGGACCCGGGGCACCTCGCCGGTCAGCCGGATCGAGGACAGCCGCGGGATCAGCTCCTCGAACATGATGCGGATCTCGGTCCGCGCCAGCAGGTTGCCCAGGCACAGGTGCGGGCTGCCCTTGCCGAAGGCGAGGTGGTCGTTGTGCGCCCGGGTCACGTCGAACCGGTCGGGGTCGCCGAAGACCTCCTCGTCCCGGTTGCCGGAGGCGTACCACATCACGACCTTGTCGCCTTCGCGGATCCGCCTGCCGCCGAGTTCCACGTCGCGGGTGGCGGTGCGCCGGAAGTGGTAGACCGGGGAGGCCCAGCGCAGGAACTCCTCGACCGCGGCGGGGATCAGCGCCGGGTCCTGCTGGAGCCGGGCCAGTTGCTCGGGGTGCTGGACGAGGGCCAGCATCGCGTGGCTGATGGTGTGCCGGGTGGTCTCGTTGCCGGCGACGACCAGCAGCAGGAAGTAGTTGTCGAAGTCCCGCGCCGACAGCGGGACACCGTCCCGCGGGGTCCCGTTGACCAGCCGGGAGACCAGGTCCGTTCCGTCGCCGCCGCGCCGTTGACGAGCCAGTTCCCGCCCGTACGCGAAGACTTCGAGCGAGGCCGGGGAGCGGAACGGCAGGTCGCGGTACTTCTCGCTCTCCGCGCTGTGGAGCAGCACGTCGGCGTAGTCGGGGTCGGTGTTGCCGATGATCCGGTTGCCCCAGTCGATCAGCTTCCGGTTGTCCTCCGGCGGCACGTCCAGCAGCCGGGCCAGCACGTTGATCGGGAAGTCGGCGGAGACCTCGGCGACGAAGTCGAAACTGCCCTTGGCCAGCGCGGCGTCCAGGGTCCTCGCGGTCAGTCCGCGCAGGAAGTCGGCGTAGCGGTCCACGGTGCTCCGGCCGAACTGCCGTTGCAGCAGGCTGCGCAGGGCTCGGTGGCGGACGCCGTCCAGCTCCAGGAGGGAGGCGCGCTTCCCGATCTGGTCGTCGTCGACCTCCTCCAGGTTGACGAACCGGGTGGAGGTGAAGGTCTCGGCGTCGCGGTCGACCCGGGCGATGTCCGCGTGGCGGGTCACCGCCCAGAAGCCGGAGTTGGGCGCGGCTTCGGGCTGCCAGTGGACGGGGTCCGCACGGCGCAGCGTGCGGAACATCCGCCACGGGGTGACGCCGTCGCCGAAGCGGTCGAGGTCGGTGAGGTCGACCTGGTCCAGCGGGAGCGGTTCGTCGAGTCGCGCCCGCAGTTCGGCCGCGGTGGTGGGGGTGGTGGCACTGGTCATGGTTCTCCAGACGGCGGTTCGGAGGCTCAGAGGTGGTACGCGTACTCGTCGAACTCCCAGTCGGTGACGTGCCGTTGGAAGCGTTCCACCTCGTGGCGCTTGTAGGCCAGGAAGGAGGCGACGAAGTCCTCGCCGAGCAGTTCGGTCAGGGCGGTGTCCGCCTCCAGGGCGTCGAGCGCGGCGGGCAGGCTGGTCGGCAGGAGCGCGGACCGGGCGGGGTCGTAGCCGTAGCCGTCCAGCGGCTCCGGGGGCTCCTCGCCGGCCAGGACGCCGAGCAGGGCGGCGGCGACGGTGGCGGCGATCAGCAGGTACGGGTTGGCGCTCGCGTCGCCGAGGCGCAGTTCGAAGCGGGCGCCGGAGCCGCGCTCCGGCGGGATGCGGACCATGGCGCTGCGGTTGTCCAGCCCCCAGTCGACCAGCCAGGGAGCCAGGGTGTCCCGGCCGAACCGCTTGTAGGAGTTGACGGTGGGGTTGAGCAGGGCCGCGAGCGCCGGGGCGTGCGCCAGGACGCCGGCGACGGCGTGCCGGGCGGCGGCGGAGAGCCCGTGGGGTGCGGCCGGGTCGTCGAAGAGGTTCCCGCCCCCGGCGTCGGTACAGGACAGGTGGAGGTGGAAGCCCGAGCCGCCCGAGCCGTTGAAGGGCTTGGCCATGAAGGTGGCCAACTTCCCCTCCCGTCGGGCGAGTTCCTTGACCGCGCCCTTGAAGCGGAAGGCCCGGTCGGCCGCGTCGAGGGCCTCCGAGTGGGCGAGGTTGATCTCGAACTGGCCGCCGTCGAACTCGTGGTTGCCGGCGAGGACGCCGATGCCGAGCTCACGGAGCTGCCGCAGGGTGCGCAGCAGGTGGTTCTCCGGGTCCGCGCGCAGGCCCGCGGTGTAGACGACGCCCTCGGCCTCGGAGTACCGCCGCCAACCGCCCTCCGGGGTGGGCGAGCAGAGGAAGTACTCCAGTTCCGGGCCGACGACCGGGCGCAGGCCGTGCTCGGCGCAGCGGGCGAGGACGGTGCGCAGCAGGTCGCGCGGCGACTCGGCGGCGGGGGCGCCGGTGCGCGGGTCGGTGACCTCGCCGAGGCAGGTGGCGACGCCCGGCTCCCAGGGGAGCTTCAGCAGGGTGTCCAGGTCGGGGCGCACGGTGACGTCGGGGAGGCCTGCGTCGAGCCCGCCGGGCACCGGGACGACGTGCCCCTGCGGGCTGGTGTGGTAGACGGCCCGACAGAAGGCGAGACCGTGCTCGCAGGCCGCGGGGAGGTGGCCGAGCAGGACGTCACGGGCGCGGTCGGTGCCGATGAGGTCGGGGTAGGTCACCCGGACCACGTCGATGCCGTCGGCGGCCAGTCGCCGGAGCCGGTCGTCGAGTTCTTCGGACCCGGACGGGGACGCGGGCGGGGGTGCGGACGGGGACGGGGATGCGCTCACCGGTGCCTCCTGGGGCGGGCGTGGGCGGTGGGGTGGGTCGTGGGGCCCGGGACGGGGGGTGACGGCGGGCCCGGACCGCTCGGACGGTCCGTCGGGGGCCGCGGAGGGTGGGGACACCCGTGTCATTTGGCGTCAAACGCTAAGGCGGCCCGACCCGGCCCGCAAGGGATGGCGGAAAGAATTTATCCATCCGGATAGCTATTGACCGCACCCGAGGGCCGCCCTACGTTATTTGAAGCCAAACGAGTTCGGGGCGCTGCCCGCCCCGTTGGCACCGTCCCGGCAGCCGGCCGCCCAGACTGCCCGCTGCCGGGACTCCCCCTCCCTTCCCCCTCCGCGACGCTCTCCCACCCCCAGGAGGACCGGCCATGAAGGTCGTCGTCGACATGACCAAGTGCCAGGACCACGGCCAGTGCGTCTTCGCCGCCCCGGACGTCTTCCGCTTCGACGACACCGGCCGCCTCGCCCACGTGAGCGACCCGGACGACGCGCTGCGCGACGAGGTCGAGGAGGCCGCGGACGTCTGCCCGCTCCAGGCCATCCGGATCGAGGGCTGAGTTGACCCCCCGCATCGTGGTCGCCGGCGCCTCCCTGGGCGGCCTGCGCGCGGCCGAGCAACTGCGGGCGGCCGGCTGGCGCGGTGCCGTCACCGTCGTCGGCGAGGAGCCCCATCTCCCGTACAACCGACCGCCGTTGTCGAAGGAGGTACTGGCCGGAAAGGCTCCGTCCACGTCCCTCGCCTTCACCCTGCGCGCGTCCGTCGCCGACGTCGAGTGGCGCCTCGGCACCCGGGTCGCCGCCGCCGACCTCGCCGGGCGCCGGGTGGTGCTGGACGGCGGCGGACGGCTGGACTTCGACGGCCTCGTCGTCGCGACCGGCGTGCGGCCGCGCCGACTGCACTGCCCCGGACCGACCGCCGGCCGGCACACCGTCCGCACCCTGGCCGACGCGGAGGGCCTGCGGGCCGAACTGCTGCGCCCCGGCGTCCGGCTGGTCGTCGTCGGCGCCGGGTTCATCGGCTGCGAAGTGGCCGCGACCGCCGTCGGGCTCGGCGTGGCCGAGGTGACCGTGGTCGACCCCGAACCGCTGCCGATGCTGCGCGCGCTCGGCGAACTGCCCGCCCGGGAACTGCTCCGGCGCCACCGGGAGCGCGGCGTCCGCTTCGCCCTCGGCACCCGCGTCTCCGCCTTCACCGGCGGGGAGCCCGTCGCCGGCGGGGAGCCCGTCACCGGCCGGGGACGCGTCACCGGCGTCGTCCTGGCCGACGGCACCGAACTGCCCGCCGACGTCGTCGTGGAGTCCGTCGGCTCCGTCGCCAACACCGAATGGCTGGCGGGCAACGCCCTCGACCTCACCGACGGTGTGCTCACCGACGAGCACCTGCGGGTCGGCGGACTGCCCCACGTGGTCGCGGTCGGCGATGTGGCCCGGTTCCCCAACGCCCGCTACGACGGGGTGCCGCGCCGGGTCGAGCACTGGTGCATCCCGACCGACACCGCCCGCCATGCGGCCCGCACCCTGGTCGCCCACCTGCACGGCGCGGCCGCCCCGCCGGAGCCCTTCGCCCCGCTGCCCGGCTTCTGGAGCGACCAGCACGACGTCCGGCTCCAGTCGTTCGGCGCCCCCGCCCTGGGCACCGGCGACGTCCGGGTGCTCGACCGCGGCCCGAACGGCGACGTCCTGGTGGGCTACCACCGCGACGGCCGGCTCGTCGGCGTCCTCGCCCTGGGCGGCCGCAACGTCGCCGCGGCCGCCGCGCGCCACCGCGCCGAGCTGCTGGCGCAGCCCACCCTCGCCGCCCCCTGAAACCACCCCTGAAGGAGACACCGATGACCGCCCCGCACGGCTGGTTCCACCCCAAGAGCGCCTCCGGCCGCTCCTCGCTGATCCCCGCACCGCCGTGGCACTACTCCGGGGACCTCCTCACCGTCGAGTACCGCACCGACCCCGCGCGGGTGCGCGAGCTCCTGCCCGAGCCGCTGGAGCTCGCCGCGGAGGACCCGGGCGCCGTCGCGCTGATCTGGGCCGACTGGCAGTCCTGCTCGACCGGCCACGAGGAGCTGCTGGATCCGGTGCGCGCCCAGTACAAGGAGGCGTTCGCCGTCGTCCGCTGCTCCTACCGGGGCCGCACCTACTCGCGCTGCGTCTGGATCTGGGTCGACAAGGACTTCGCCATCGCCCGCGGACTGCACCAGGGCTACCCGAAGAAGCTCGGCTCGATCCACCTGACCCGCCCCCACCCGTACGGCCCGGCGCCCCGCATCGAGGCGGGCGCCCGCTTCGGCGCGACCCTGGCGGCCGCCGACCGGCGGCTCGCCCAGGCGGTCGTGACGCTGCGCGGACCGGCCGGGAGCAACGGCTTCGTCAACGGCCACCCCATGGCGCACCACCGCTGGCTGCCCTCCATCGAGAAGGGCGGGGGCCTGGCGCTGGACGAGCTGGTGGAGTCCGGCGCGGCGGCCTTCGAGGGCGGCCAACCGTGGGCCGCGGACGCCGAGTTGGAACTCTTCGAGGCCCCGACCGAGGAGCTGGCCCGACTGGAGGTCCGGGAGCCGATCGGCGCCTACTACCGCCAGGTCGGCGTCACCTGGGACGGCGGGCGACTGCTCGCCTCCCACACCACCACCGTCCTGGAGGAGGACAAGGCATGACGAACCGTCACACCATCACGGTGGCCGGCGTCGAGATCGACACCCGGCACTGGATCGGCGGCGAGCGCGTCGCCTCCGCCGGGACCTTCCCCGACCACTCCCCCGTCGACGGCGGCCTGCTCGGCGGGATCGCCCGCGGCGGCGCCGCCGAGGCGCAGGCGGCCGTCGCCGCCGCGAAGGCCGCCTTCCCCGGCTGGGCGGCCACGCCCCGCGCCGAGCGGGCCAGGATCCTGCACGCGATCGCCGACGGCGTGGAGAAGCGCCTGGAGGAGCTGGCGCAGGTCGAGACCCACGACAACGGCGCGCTGCTGCGCTCCCACCGGCGCGGCGTGATGCCCCGGGTCGCCCACAACTTCCGCTTCTTCGCCGACCACCTGCTCGCGCTCGGCCACGAGGACTTCGAGACGCGGGGGCACACCAACCACGTCAGCTGGGACCCGGCCGGGCCCTGCGTGCTGATCACCCCGTGGAACGCGCCGCTGATGCTGGCGACCTG
Source organism: Kitasatospora sp. NPDC089797 (assembly GCF_040684795.1). Lineage (NCBI taxonomy): Bacteria > Bacillati > Actinomycetota > Actinomycetes > Kitasatosporales > Streptomycetaceae > Kitasatospora > Kitasatospora sp. NPDC089797. The sequence continues at coordinate 24,526 of NZ_JBFBGS010000006.1, forward strand.
GAAGGTCGCGCCCGCGCTGGCGGCCGGCGACACCGTGGTGCTCAAGCCCGCCGAGTGGTCGCCGCTGACCGCCTCGCTGCTGGCCGACATCGCGGCCGGGGCGGGCCTGCCCGCCGGGGTGCTCAACGTCGTCCAGGGCCTCGGGAGCGAGGTCGGGGACGCGCTCACCTCGCACCCGGACGTCCGCCGGATCAGCTTCACCGGATCCGTCCCGACCGCGCAGCGGATCGCCGCCTCGGCCGCCGCCCGGCTGACCCCGCTCAGCCTGGAGCTGGGCGGCAAGTCCCCGCTGCTGGTCTTCGCCGACGCGGACCTGGACCTGGCCGTCGAGCTGGCCGTCGAGCAGTACGACAACGCCGGCCAGGTCTGCCTCGCCGCCACCCGCCTGCTCGTCGAGGAGTCGGTGGCGGAGGAGTTCACCCGGCGGTTCACCGCCCGGGCGGCCCGGCTGGTCCAGGGCGATCCGCGCGACGCGGCCACCGACATCGGCCCCACCATCCACCCGCGGCAGGTGGAGCGGATCGACGGCTTCGTGCGGCGGGCGGTCGGGGCCGGGGCGCGGGTGGTCCTCGGCGGGCACCGCGGGGACGGCCTGTTCTACGCCCCGACGCTGCTGACGGACGTGGCCCAGGACAGCGAGATCGTGCAGGAGGAGGTCTTCGGACCGGTGCTCACCCTGCAGACCTTCACCGGCGAGGACGAGGCCGTGTCGCTCGCCAACGACACCCGCTTCGGCCTCGCCGCCACCGTCGCGACCGGCTCGCACGAGCGCGCCGAGCGGGTCACCGCGCGGCTGGTCGCGGGCACGGTCTGGGTCAACTGCTTCTTCGTCCGCGACCTCCGGGCCCCGTTCGGCGGCGCGCGCCACTCGGGCGTCGGCCGGGAGGGCGGCGACTGGAGCTTCGACTTCTACTGCGACGTCAAGAACACCGTGACGGCGCCCGGGGGTTGGGGGTCCCGTGGGTGAGATCGTCGGGGCGGGCCTGCTGGCCCACGTCCCCACCATCGTGCTGCCGAAGGAGACCCGCCGGGAGCTGAACGAGGGCCGGGAGATCACCCTGGTCACCGGCCTGCGGCAGTTGCGCCGCGAGGTCTTCGAGCGGGACGACTACGACACCGTCGTGGTGCTGGACTCGCACTGGGCGACCACCGTCGAGTTCGTCGTCACCGCCCACGCCCGACGGGCCGGGCTGTTCACCTCCGAGGAACTGCCGCGCGGCATGTCGCGAATGCCCTACGACTACCCCGGCGACCCCGAACTCGCCCGCAACGTCGCCGGGTTCGCCGAGCGGCACGGCACCTGGATCACCCCGATCGACGACCCCTTCCTGCCCGTCTACTACGCCACGATCAACCTGTGGAAGTACCTGGGCGAGGGCCTGCCCGACAAGCGCTGGGTGACCGTCGGGGTCTGCCAGACCGGGGACGCGGAGGACCACCTGCGCCTCGGCCGGGCCCTCGCCGACGGCGTCGCGGCCACACCGGGCCGACGCGTGCTGCTGATCGCCTCCGGCGCGCTCTCGCACACCTTCTGGCCGCTGCGCGAGCTGCGCGACCACGAGTCCAGCGACCCCCGGCACGTCTTCACCCCCGAGGCGCGCGCGGCCGACCTCCAGCGGATCGGGTGGTTCCGGCAGGGCCGCCACGACCTCGTGCTCGACACCATGGACGAGTTCCGGCGGTTCAGGCCGGAGGCCGGGTTCTCCCACTACCTGATGATGGCCGGCGCGCTGGGCGCGCAGGCCTGCACGGCACCCGGCCGCCAGTACGGCGAGTACGAGAACTCGATCGGCACCGGCCAGGTGCACCTCTGGTTCGACCGGCCCGCCGACGGCTGGACCGCGACCGGGCGGACCGGGGTCGAGCGGACCGGGGCCGGGCGGACCACGGCCGACCGGACCGCTCCGCGCGGCCCCGGCCGGCGCCACGACCCCCACCACCACGTCGACCCCCACGGGGAGGGATCCTGATGCCCGAGTACCGCCGCATCCTGCTGGACGGCGCCGCCGTCCAGGTCGTCCGCGACGGCGAGGAGCTCGTCGCCGGGGACGGCCGCCGGGTGAAGGCCGCAGCGGCGCAGCACCTGCCGCCGGTCGTGCCCAGCAAGATCATCGCCGTTCACCTCAACCACCTCAGCCGGGTGGCGGAGTTCCGGATCGGGCTCGGCCCGGCCCCGACCTACTTCCACAAGCCCACCTCCTCGCTCAACTCCCACGGCGGCGCGGTGGTGCGCCCGGAGGGCTGCAAGTGGCTGAACTACGAGGGCGAGGTCGCCATCGTCATCGGCCGCACCGCACGCAACATCTCCCCGGCCGAGGCGGCCGACCACATCGCCGGCTACACCGTGGCCAACGACTACGGCCTGCACGACTTCCGCGACACCGACGCCGGCTCGATGCTGCGGGTGAAGGGCTCCGACACGCTCTGCCCGCTCGGCCCCGGGCTGGTCACCGACTGGGACTTCCCCGGGAAGTACCTGCGCACCTACGTCAACGGCGAGGTGGTGCAGGACGGTTCGACCGACGAGATGGAGTGGGACATGCACTACCTGGTCGCCGACATCGCCCGCACGATCACCCTCTACCCCGGCGACGTGCTGCTGTCCGGCACCCCGGCCAACTCCCGCCCCGTCCAACCGGGCGACCTGGTCGAGGTCGAGGTCGAAGGGCTCGGACGGCTCGCCAACCGCATCGTCTCCGGTCCGACCCCGGTGCGCTCCGACATCGGCGCCCAGCCGACGGAGTCCGAGGAGGTGCTCTCCACGGCGCTGGGCGGCGACTGGGAGTTCCGGGGCGTCCGGCCCCCGAAGCGCTGATCACGGGCCCGGCCGCGGGCGGCCTGCCTTGTAGGGTCACCGCCATGACGGAGACTGACGAGGCGGGCCGCCCCGGCGCGGCGGGAAAGCCGCGCAAACCGCGCAAGGCGGTCCACTACGGTGCGGGGCGCGAGGCGCTGCTGAGCGCCGCCGTGCGGGTGGTGGCCCGGGGCGGGCTGCGCAGGCTCACCTACCGGGCGGTGGCGGAGGAGGCCGGGGTCACCCACGGCCTGGTCGCCCACCACTTCGGCTCGCGCGACGCCCTGATCGAGGAGGCGCTCGCCCACACCGTCCGGACCAGTCTGAACACCAGCACACTGGGGGCCGGCACCGGCCGCAGCACGGACTTCTCCGCAGGCCTCGCGGACATGGTCAACTCCGACCCGGACACCCAGGCCTTCCAGTACGACCTCCTCCTGGAGGCCCGGCGCCGACCCGAACTGCTGCCGCAGGTGAGGACGTTGTACGACGAGTACTTCGACGCCACCCGGCGCGAGCTGTCCCGGATGCTCCCCGAGGACGCGGACGACGGGCTGACCAGGCTCGTCTTCGCCGCCCTGGACGGCCTGGTGCTGCACCAGCTCGTCCTCGACGAGCCCGCGGCCACCGAGGCCGCGCTGGCGCGGCTGCGCTCCCTGCTGCGACTGCTCGGCGCCGACGGCGACGGCGACGGCGACGGCACCTCCGCCCCGACCATCGCGGGGCCGTAATCAACTCTTGACCGCCCCAAGGGATTTCGCCGCCGCGAACCCCTTGTCAGGTGGATAGTTTGAGCCCAGGATGAGGCAACTCGTTTGGCTCTAAACAGTAGCCTCTCTCCTCAGCAGGTGATCCGAGTGGACAGTCACACGGTCGCTCCCGACCACTCCCGGCGGGAAACCGCCCCGGCCTCCGGCCGGCTCAAGCCCAACGCACTGGGCGTCCTGGGCATCCTCTTCTTCGTCCTCTCCGCACAGGCGCCGCTCACCGGCATCGCCGGCGCGGTCCCCGTCGCCATAGCCTTCGGCAACGGCGCCGGCGCTCCCGCCGCCTATGCCGCGGTCGGCGCCGTGATCCTGCTCTTCTCCGTCGGCTTCGTCGCCATGGGCCGCCACGTCGTCGACGCCGGAGCCTTCTACACCTACATCGGCAGGGGCCTGGGCCACGCCACCGGTACGGGCAGCGCAGCGGTCGCGTTCTTCGCCTACTGTTCCGTCCAGGCGGCGATGTACGGGCTCTACGGCGCCACCGTCAACGGCCTGGTCATCCACTACACCGGCGCGGACGTGCCCTGGTGGGTCTTCTCGCTGGCCACCGTGGCACTCGTCCAGGTGCTCGGCGCGACCGGCATCGAGATGGGCGCCAAGGTGCTGACCGTCTTCGTCCTCGCCGAGTCGAGCATCCTGCTCGCCTTCGCCCTGGTCACCCTCCTCAGGGGCGGCGGCCCGCAGGGCCTCGACTTCGGCCACAGCTTCTCGCCCGACGCCGCCCTCAAGGGCGCCCCCGGTGTCGCCCTGATGTTCGCGGTCGCCTCCATGTTCGGTTTCGAGGCCACCGCCATCTACGGCGAGGAGGCCCGCGAGCCGCACCGCACCGTCCCGCGTGCCACCTACCTGTCGGTCGCCGTCATCACGACCTTCTTCGCCTTCGTCTCCTGGATGCTGGTCTCCAGCTACGGCGCCTCCCACGTGCTCGACGCCGCGACCAGCGCCGTCACCGGCGGCAGCAGCACCGAGTTCGTGTTCGCGCCGATCGCCGACCGGTTCGGCGGCTGGGTGAACACCGTGCTGCCGATCCTGCTGGCCACCTCGCTCTTCGCGGGCATCCTGGCCTTCCACAACTCCGCCAACCGCTACCTGTTCTCGCTCAGCCGCGACGGACTGCTGCCGCGCGGCCTGCGCACCCTCAACCGCCGCCACTCGCCCTGGGCCGCGGGCTGCGTCCAGTCGGCGGTCGCCGTGCTGCTGGTGCTCCCCTTCGCCCTGCTCGGCAAGGACCCGGTGCTGTCCCTGTTCTCGTGGTTCAGCGGCCTCGGTGTCCTCGCCTGCATGCTGCTGTACCTGCTCACCTCCTGCTCGGTGATCGTGTTCTTCCGCCGCGAGCGGCTCGACACCCGGCCCTGGAACACCGTGATCGCCCCGACGCTGGGCGCCCTGGGCCTGGCCGGCGCCCTCTGGCTGGTCCTCAGCAACTTCACCACCCTGATCGGCGGCAGCACGACCACCGCCACCTGGCTGGTCCTCTCCGTCCCGGCGGTCCTGACCGCGGGCGTGACGGCCTCCCGGCTGACCCGCGGCCGGCGCCGGCGGTCCGCCGCCGACGACGGCAACGGCGCCGACCACGGCGCTGACGGATCCGCCGCCGGCACCGACTCCGCGTCCGGCTAGGCCCGGCCCCGCTCCCGAGGGGGCGGCCCGGCGCACCGCCCCCTCGGCGCGGACCACCGCGCACCCCCGCCACCTTGACGTTTGACCCCAAAGAACGGAGGACACCCCGATGTCCGACGCCACCACGCACCAGGAGTGGGTGCGGCGCGCCCACCGACTCCGGCCGCCGGACACCCACCTCATCGACGGCGCCGACGAGCCGGGCGGCGGCGCCACCTTCACCGTCGTCTCCCCCCGCGACGGCCGGGTCCTCGCCGAGGTCGCCGACGCGGGCACCGCCGAGGTCGACGCCGCCGTCGCCGCCGCCCGCCGGGCCTTCGACGCCGGCCCCTGGCCCCGGCTGGCACCCGCCGAGCGCGGCCGCGTCCTGCTCCGGATCGCGGACCTGATCGAGGAGCACCGCGCGGAACTCGCCCTCACCGTCAGCCTGGAGATGGGCAAGCCGGTCAGCGACGCCTACGCGATCGAACTGCGCGCCGCGATCGCGACGTTCCGCTGGTACGGGCAGCTCGCCGACAAGGTGACCGACGGGGCCCCGCACGTCGCCCCGGACGCGCTGGCCCTCGTCACCCGCGAGCCCGCCGGGGTCGTCGGCGCCGTCGTCCCCTGGAACTTCCCCCTGACGCTGGCCAGTTGGAAGATCGCCCCGGCACTGGCGGCCGGTTGCACCGTCGTCCTCAAGCCCTCCGAGTGCTCCCCGCTCTCCGCGCTGCGACTGGCCCGGATCGCCGCCGACGCCGGGCTCCCCGCAGGCGTGCTCAACGTCGTCGCGGGCGACGGCCCCACCGCGGGGCGGGCGCTCGGCCTGCACCCCGGGGTGGACGTCCTCGCCTTCACCGGCTCCACCCCGGTGGGCCGCCGGTTCCTGCACTACGCGGCCGACTCCAACCTCAAGCGCGTCTGGCTGGAGCTGGGCGGCAAGTCCCCCAACATCATCCTGCCCGACGCCCCCGATCTGGACCGGGCCGCCGCCACCGCGGCCTGGGGCATCTTCTTCAACCAGGGCGAGATGTGCACCGCGCCCTCCCGCCTGCTCGTCCACCGCTCCGTGGCCGAGCAGGTCACCGAGGCCGTGATCCGCCGCGCCCGGGAACTGCGGGTGGGCGACCCCCTCGACCCCGCCACCGAGATGGGCGCGCTGGTCAGCGAAGCCCATCTGGGGCGCGTCCTGGACCACGTCACGACCGGGGTCGACCAGGGCGCCCGACTGCGCACCGGCGGTGCCCGGCTCACCACCGGGACGGGCAGTTACCTCCAGCCGACCGTCTTCGACCGGGTGGACCCGTCCATGAGGCTCGCCCGCGAGGAGATCTTCGGACCGGTGCTCTCCGTCCTCGTCTTCGACGACGTCGCCGAGGCGGTGGAACTGGCCAACGCCACCGACTACGGCCTCGCGGCCGGCCTCTGGACCGGCGACCTGTCGACCGCCCACCGCGTCTCCCGGGCCCTGCGCGCCGGCACGGTCTGGGTCAACTGCTACGAGGAGGGCGACCTCACCGTGCCCTTCGGCGGCAGGAAGCAGTCCGGCAACGGACGCGACAAGTCCGCCCACGCGCTGGAGAAGTACACCGAGCTCAAGACCACCTGGATCCAGCTGTGAGCCACCCGGGCCGCTCCGACCGACGGCGTCCCCTGATCGCGATCCCCGCCCGGTTCGCCGCCTCCACCTCCGCGCTGCGCCACGCCGCCGAGGTCAGTGCCCGCGCCCTGGTCGAGTCCGTCTGGCGCGCGGGGGGCGAACCGGTCGGCCTCCACCCGCACGCTCCCGGCGGCACCTGCCCGCCGTCCGAAGTCGCCGCCCGGCTCGGCGCGTTCGACGCCCTCCTGCTCCCCGGCGGCGGCGACATCGCCCCCCACCGCTACGGCCACCCCGACACCCACGCGAGCGTCTACGACGTCGACGACGAGCAGGACGGCTTCGACCTCGCCGCCGCCCGGCACGCCGTCGGGACGGGGATGCCGCTGCTGGCGATCTGCCGCGGCCTCCAGGCGGTCAACACCGCGCTGGGCGGGACGCTCCACCAGGACATGGGCGGCCCGGAGCGGGAGCACCGCCACCTCGTCCACCCCGTGACCGTGGCCCCCGGCTCGGCCCTGTGCGGCGCTGCGGGCACCGGGGAACTGGACGCCTCCTGCTTCCACCACCAGCGCGTCGACCGGCTGGGCCGTGGACTCGCGGTGACCGCCACCGCTGCCGACGGGACCGTCGAGGCCCTCGAACTGCCCTCCGGCGCGGGCTGGTTCCTCGGAGTCCAGTGGCACCCCGAGGACACCGCCGCCCAGGACCCGGCCCAGCAGCGCCTGTTCGACGCCTTCGTGCGCGCCGCCGTGAAGGCGCGCGGCTGATGCCACTCAGCCCCGCTTGGGCCGGCGCCCGCTCCGCCGCGGAGCGGGCTCCCGCCCGTCCAGCAGCGCGAGCCGCCGCTCCTCGCCCTGCTCCTGCACCTGCAGCACCACCTGGCGCAGCGCGTCCGCCGTGCGCCGGCACTCCTCGTCGCTGAGGCGGCCGGCGACGAACGCCTCCTCGGCGTTGAAGTCCGGGAAGACCCGCTCCATCAGCTCCCGGCCCTCCGGGGTCAGGTCCAGCAGCACCAGCCGCCCGTCACTGGGGTGGTCCGCCCGCGCGACGAGCCCCCGCGACTCCAGGGTCCGGGCCACCCCGGTGAGCGTCCCCTTGGAGATGCCCGCCTCCTCGGCGACCTGCCGGGTCTCCGACTCGCCCCAGATCCAGATCACCCAGAGCACCACGAAGGCCGTCCAGGTCAGATCGGCCCCGCGCAGCACGGTGTTCTCCAGGTGCTGCCGGACGGCCGCGGCGGCCCGGTGGATGTTCGCCACCACGGCCATCTGCTCGCGGCGCAGCGGGATCCCGCCGAGCCTGCTCTCGGCCAGCTTCTCGGCCTCGGTCAGAGAACGCTGCGAAGACACCCGCCACACCCCAATCGTTCGGATCCAAAAATTGTACGGCCGGCCCACGGCCCGTCCACCGTCCGGGTGGGGAGGCCCGGGACCGGCGAGGTGACCCGGAGGAACATCTCCAGGCCCCGGGCCAGGACCAGGGCCAGGACGTGCGGGAGGGCGGGTGGAACCCTCCCGGCGCCCCGGAGCCGGGTGGCAGGGTCAGGCCGCCGCCACCGGGAGTCCGACCAACTCGGCGCGGCCGCTGCGGTTGTGGCGTTCCTGCCACTGCTCCAGGGCGCTGCGGCAGGCGTGGTCGAGGTGGCGCAGGCCCGAGAGGTCGAGCCGCACGGGGCGGTCCGCGGGCAGTTCGGCCAGCGATTCCAGGGTCTCCAGCAGGCGGGGCAGCCGGAGGAAGGTGGCGTTGCCGCTCAGGGTCACCCGGACGGGTTCGTCGGCCGGATCGGTGACGACCGCGATCTGCAGGTGCGAGGTGTCCCAGGCGCTCTTGAGCACCGCGAGGAGCAGCCCGAGCAGTACGCCTTCGAGCAGGTTGGTCGCCACGATGGCCAGGGCGGTCACCGTCAGGATCACCGCCTCGCCGCGGTCGGCCCGCCAGAGCGGGCGCAGCGCGCGGAGCGGGACCAGCTTGGCGCCGGCGTGCACCAGCACGCCCGCCAGGGCGGCGACCGGGATGACCGTGAGCGCGGCGGGGACGAGGGCGGCGAAGAGCAGCAGCCACAGTCCGTGCAGCACCCGGGAGGCCTTGGTGCGGGCGCCGGCCTGCACGTTGGCGGCGCTGCGGACGATCACGGCGGTCATCGGGAGGGCCCCGAGGAACCCGCAGACGGTGTTGCCGACGCCCTGGGCGAGCAGTTCACGGTCGTAGTCGGTGCGCGGGCCGTCGTGCAGGCGGTCGACGGCCGCCGCGCTGAACAGGCTCTCGGCCGAGGCGATCAGCGCGAACGCGAGCGCCGTGCCGAGGACTCCGACCGTGCCGAGCGCCGCGAGTTCGGCGGCTCCGGGCAGGTGGATCACCCCGGCGAGGCCGGCCACCCGGACCCGGGCGACGGGCAGGTCGGCGAGGGCGGTGACGGCCGTCGCGGCGGCGACGGCGGCGAGCGGCGCGGGCACCAGCCGGACCTTGGCGGGCAGCCGGGGCCAGAGCACCAGGACCGCCACCGTCCCGGCGCCGATCGCGGCGGCGGCGAGGGCGTGCGGGCTCCCGGCGACGTCGACGGCGAGGCCCGGCAGGCCCGCCAGTTTGCCGAGGCCGTCGGCCGGCCCCTTGGCGTCGGCGAGGGCGTAGAGCTGACCGGCGATCAGGACGAGGCCGATCCCGGCGAGCATGCCCTGGACGACGGAGACGGATATCGCCCGGAACAGGCGGCCGAGTCGGGCCGCCCCCATGGCGAGTTGGAGCAGGCCGGCCGCGGCGGTGATGACGCCGAGCGTGGCGAGGCCGTGTTCCTGGACGGCGGCGAGGACGAGCACGGTCAGGCCGGCCGCGGGGCCGGACACCTGGAGGCTGCTGCCGGGCATCAGCCCGGTCACCAGGCCGCCCACGATGCCGGTGATCAGGCCGAGTTCGGCCGGCACGCCGGAGGCGACGGCGACGCCCACGCAGAGCGGGAGCGCGACCAGGAAGACGACGACGGAAGCGGGGAGGTCAGAGCGCAGAGTGCTCAGCCGAAGGGCGGGACGACGGGTCATCGGGTCCTCGGGAGAGTATCGGTGCGGACGGTGTCGGTCCGGAGGGTGGTGGTGGCGCCGCGGTGTGCGGGGCCGGGCGGGGTGCCGTGGTTCATTGGCGGGTCGGACCGGTGGACAGCCGCTTCACAGCGGCAGGAAGAGGTCGGCTTCGGGCTGGTGGGCGAGCACCAGGCCGGTGTGGATCTCGTAGAACCAGCCGTGCAGCCGGATCCCGCCCTCGCCCAGCCGTCGGGCGACGGCCGGATAGCCGCGCAGCCGGTCCAGTTGGGTGAGGACGTGGCGCTGCACCGGGCCGGCGACCGTGGGGTCGAACACATCCGTCCCGTCCGCGCCGAGCTCGGCCGGGTCGGCCTGGCGCAGCCAGTCGCGGACGGCGGGCACGACGCTGAGGTCCTCGCCGCGGACCACGGCGCCGACCGCGCCGCAGTGCGAGTGGCCGCAGACCACGATGTCGCGGACGCCGAGCACCTCGACGGCGTACTCGACGGTGGCGGTCTCGCCCGAGGCGCGGTCGGCCCGGTAGTCGGGGACGATGTTGCCGGCGGTGCGGAGTTCGAAGAGGTCGCCGGGGTCGGCGCCGGTGATCAGGGCCGGCACCACCCGCGAGTCCGAGCAGGTGATGAAGAGTGCCTGGGGCGTCTGGCCGGCGGCGAGACCGGTGAGCTTCCGGCCGGTGCCGTCGGCGCGCTGCGGAAAGGTCCGGGCCCGGTCGATGAGCGGTTCCATGGGGGTCGGGGCCTCCTTCGTGGCCCCTACGGCTTCGGCCGGAGGGGCGAGGGACGGGGGACGTGGCGGTGCGCGGAGCCGTGCGCTCCGGGCGGAAGGGTGCGTCGGCACGACGGCCGCAGCACACCACTGGGCCGCGCCGTCGTCGGTGCCGTTCCGGCGACCTGATGGCGCGTCAAGGGCGAGTAAAGCACGGCTATGGGACGAGTAAATACGCGTTCCGGGCGTAAGTTGTGCCGATCTCGTTAACATCCTGTTGCCCCGACCGGCGTCGGGCCTTCCGCTCCGGAAACCCCGCCCGGTCGGGCCGGTCCCGGCGACCGCCGCACCGCCGCACCGCTCCGAAGGCCGCGCGCCCGCGCCCCGCGGACACGACAGGGGCGCCCGCTCGATCGAGCGGGCGCCCCTACCGGCTCCCGGATCCCGGCTCCCCCGGGCCCACCTGGGCGTCAGGCGCCGACCAGCTCCGCCCCGGTGGCGACGGAGTCCGGAGCCTCCGGGCCGGCGGGCTTGCGCATGCCCTTGAGCAGGACGACCGCCGCCGTGGTGACGACCGTGCCCGCCACGACGGCGACCAGGTACAGGAACGGGCTGCCGATCAGCGGGAGCACCCAGATGCCGCCGTGCGGGGCCCGCAGGGTGGAGCCGAAGGCCATCACCAGGCCGCCCGCGGTCATGCTGCCGAGGATGTTCGCCGGGATGACCCGCAGCGGGTCGGCCGCCGCGAACGGGATGGCGCCCTCGGTGATGAACGACGCGCCGAGCACCCAGGCCGCCTTGCCGTTCTCCCGCTCCTCGGCGGTGAACAGCCGGCGCCGGACGACGGTCGCCAGGGCCATGCCCAGCGGCGGGGTCATGCCGGCCGCCATCACGGCGGCCATCACCTTGAGGCTGCCGGCGTCCGGCGCGCTGCCCGCGGTGGTGAGCGCACCGGCCGCGAAGGTGTAGGCGACCTTGTTGAGCGGGCCGCCCATGTCGAAGGCCATCATCGCGCCGAGCAGTACGCCCAGCAGGATCGCGTTGGAGCCGGAGAGGCCGTTCAGCCAGTCGGTCAGGCCGTTCATCGCCGAGGCGATCGGCGAGCCGACCAGCACGAACATCAGGAAGCCGACCGCCGCCACCGACAGCAGCGGGATCACCACCACCGGCATGATGCCCCTGACCGCCTTCGGCACGTTCCACCGGACCATCCACAGCACCAGGAAGCCCGCGGCCAGGCCCGACACGATGCCCCCGAGGAAGCCCGCGCCGACCGCCACCGACACGGCACCGCCGGCGATGCCGGCGGCCAGCGCCGCGCGGTCCGCGATCGCCCAGGCGATGTATCCGGAGAGGACCGGGACCAGGAACCCGAAGGAGGTCTTGCCGGTCTGGAACAGCATCGCCGCCCAGCTGTGCGAGGAGGTCCAGTCGAAATGGCCCAGCACGGAGGGGGCGGAGGCGATCTGGTAGCCGCCGATCGCGAACGCGAGGGCGATCAGCAGACCGCCCGCCGCCACGAACGGGATCATGTAACTGACGCCCGTCATCAGGTACTTGCGCAGCCGCTGGGCCCAGTGCTCGCCCGTTCGCCCGCCGGTCGCGGCCGCCGGGGCGGCGGCGCGCGCACCGCTGCCGGTCTCGGCGACCAGCCTGGTGGCCTCGGCGATCAGCTCGTCGGGGCGGTTGACGGCGGCCTTCACGCCGACGTCCACGGTCGGCTTGCCGGCGAAGCGGGCGCGGTCGCGGACCTCGACGTCGTGGGCCAGGATCACCGCGTCGGCGGCGGCGATCGCCTCGGGCGGCAGCGGCGTCGTCCCGGCGGACCCCTGGGTCTCGACGTCGATCCGCGCCCCCGCCCGGGCGGCGGCCAGTTCCAGGGCCTTGGCGGCCATGTAGGTGTGGGCGATCCCGGTCGGGCAGGAGGTCACCGCGACCAGCCGCAGCCCACCGGCGGCGGCCGACTCCGAAACAGCCGACTCCGAACCGGCCGGCGCCGCGGCCGCCGAAGCCGGCACCGCGGCGGGCGCCTCCTCGCCGTTGACCAGGGCCGCGACCGCGCGCGGGCTCTCGGCCTCGCGCAGGGCGCCGGTGAACGCCGGGTCCATCAGCCGACGGGCCAGCGCGGCCAGGATCTGCAGGTGGGTGTCGTCCGCCCCGGCCGGTGCCGCGATCATGAAGACCAGGTCGGCGGGCCGTCCGTCCGGGGCGTCGAAGTCCACCCCCCGGACGCTGCGGCCGAAGGCCAGGCTGGGCCGGGTGACATGGGCCGATCGGCAGTGCGGGATGCCGATCCCGTCGCCCATCCCGGTCGGGGCCTGGGCCTCGCGGGCGGCGATGTCGGCGAGGAAGCCGTCGAGGTCGGTGACCCGGCCCTCGGCGACCAGCCGCTGGGCGAGGGCGCGGAGCGCTTCGCTCTTGTCCTCGGGGGCGAGGTGGAGGTCGACGAGTGCGGGTGAGATCAGTCCGCTGGTGTCGCTCATCGGGTCGGTCATCGTGTCGGTCCTTCGACTGGTGCCTGACGGTGTTCCCTTGCCCCCGGGATCACCCGCCCTGCCGTCCCACACGGCCGGGCGGGGTTGCCTCCGACCGGAGGCCGTTCTCGGCCGCGGACCGGCCCGCGGCTCGACTGCGGTCTCGCCTGCGGCCTCGGCCGCGCGCTCAGCCGCGTGCTCAGCCGCGGAGCGGTCGGTCGAGCGGGATGTCCGCCGTCACGACCACCGCGGCCGGGTCCAGATCGGCCGGGGTCGGCATGGCGCTCCCCGGCAGTTGTACGGCCGCGGCGCCGTGCGCGAGCGCCGCCGCGAGTGCCTCGGGGCCGGTCCCACCGGCCCCGAGGAAGCCTGCGAGGGAGGCGTCGCCGGCTCCCACGTCGCTGCGGACGGCGGCGACCGGTGCGCTGCCGTACCAGCTGCCCTCCTCGGCGACCAGCAGCATCCCGTCCGCGCCGAGGCTGGCGAGGACCTGCTGGGCGCCGCGCTCGCGCAGCTCCCCCGCCGCGTCCACCGCGTCGCCGACGGTCACGACCGGGCGGCCCACGGCCTCCGCGAGTTCCTCCCGGTTGGGCTTGACCACGTCGGGACGGGCCGGGAGCGCGACGAGCAGCGCGGGACCGGAGGTGTCCAGGGCGATCCGGGCGCCGCCCGAGTGCACCTGGGCGACCAGCTCGGCGTACCACTGCGGCGCCAGTCCGCGCGGCAGGCTGCCGCAGCAGGCCAGCCAGTCGACGGCGTTCCCGGTGCCCCGTCCGATCGTCCGGGAGTCGCGGACGAGTGCCAGCAGCGCGGCCGACTCGGCGGCGCTGAGCTCCGGTCCGACCGCGTTGATCTTCGTGAGGCTGCCGCCGTCCTCGACGATCGAGACGTTGATCCGGGTGTCGCCCGCGATCGCGACCGCGGCGACGTCGATGCCCTGGCGGCGCAGCAGATCGGAGAGCAGCTGTCCGGAGAGGCCGCCGAGCGGCAGGACGGCCGTGGTGCGGTGGCCGGCCGCCGTGAGCGCGCGGGAGACGTTGACGCCCTTGCCACCGGGGTCGAGCCGGTCGTGGGCGGCGCGGTTGACCTCGCCGAGGGCGAGCGTTGCCAGCTCGTAGGTGCGGTCGAGGCTGGGGTTCGGGGTGATGGTGACGATCATGCGCGGATGACTTCCGGTCCGTGGTTCTCGATCTCTGCGGTCTGCTCGTCGGTGAGTCCGGTGTCCGTGACCAGGACGTCGACCTGGTCCAGCGAGCCGAACCTGGCGAAGTGGCGGACCCCGTACTTGGCGGAGTCGGCGACCAGCACCACCCGGCGGGCGCCGGTGAGCATGGCGCGTTTGACGGCCGCCTCGGCGAGGTCCGGCGTGGACAGCCCGCCCTCCGGGCAGAAGCCGTTGGTCGCGACCACCGCGACGTCCGCGTGGACGTCGGCCAGGTCGCGCAGTGCCCAGGCGTCGACGGCGGCCTGGGTGCGGTGCCGCAACCGGCCGCCGACCAGGTGGAGCGAGAGCCTCGGGTGGTCGGCCAGCCGGGCCGCGACCGGGAGGGCGTTGGTGACGACGGTCAGGGCGCAGTCGGTCGGCAGCAGGCCGGCTAGCCGGGAGACGGTCGTCCCCGCATCCAGGATGACGCTGCCCTCGCCGGGCAGCAGGGCCAGCGCCGCCCTGGCGATGCGCTCCTTCTCGGCCGCGGCGGTCGAGTCCCGTTCGGCGAGGCCCGGCTCCAGTTGCAGTGCTCCGGCGGGCAGCGCGCCGCCGTGCACCCGGTGCAGCAGGCCGGCCTGGTCCAGGGCGCTCAGGTCACGTCGGATGGTCTCCTGGGTGACGCCGAAGTCCTTGGCGAGGGTCGGCACGTCCACCCTGCCCTGTTGCTGGGCGAGGCGGAGGATCTGCTGCTGCCGCTCCGGTGCATACATGTGGGTTCGAGTCCGTTCATGTCCGTTCATGCCTGGCAAGGCCCGACGATACGCGCTCGGACCGAAAAAGCAAGCGCCTGTTCCGCCTCCGTTCAAGCCGGGAACGGATGTCCGAATGTGTTGACATCCGCATCACTCGGGCGTAGAACCAATCAGAACAACACGCCAACGGGCGTGAAACCACAGATCTGCCCGGTCTCCGCACCGCCCCCGTAGCGCGAGACCCGGCCCGAACACGGCGGCCCGCGCGCTCTCCTCGCACGGTTCCCCCCGTGCCCACCCCTCGCCGACCCGGCTCCCACCCGGGTCGGCGATCGTCTCCCCCGAGGAACCCCGATGCACTCGATCCTGGTCACCGTCGGCTCCGCGAGCGGCCTGCACGCCCGCCCGGCGTCCGCGTTCGTCAAGGCCGCCGCCCGGCAGCCGGTCAAGGTCACCGTCGGCCGCCCGGGCCAGCGCCCGGTCGACGCCCGCAGCCTGCTCTCCGTCCTCGCCCTGGCCGCCCGGCACGGCGAGACCCTGGAGCTCACCGCCGAGGGCGAAGGGGCCGAGGACGCGCTCGGGGCGCTCGGCGAGCTGCTCGCCGCCGACCTCGACGCGACGGCCTGAGCACGCGACGACCTGAGCACGCGACGACCTGGGTACGCGACGGCCTGAGCACTGGTCCGACCGACCCGGCCGACACCCGCCCGGGTCGCCCGGTTCTCGGCCTGACGTTCGACTCGACCGGTCCGCCGTCCGTAGGATGCCGCTGCCGAGGCCGCGCACCGCCGCCCGTGCCACGCCCCCCTGACGGAGCGTTCGCCGGAGGGCGGACAGAGAGCAGGCATCCTTGAGCCACCCCCCGAGCACCACGGCCACCGCGTCCACCGCCTCCGGCGGGCTGCTGGTCATCGGCAGCGGCGCCCCGGCCGACACCCCCGGAGCCGGGCTGTCCACCGTGCGCCACGACGCCACGGGCGCCATGAGCCTCCTCCGGACCCAGCCGGTCGACCGCCCCTCCTACGCGGCGGTCGACCCGACCCGCCCGGTGCTGCACGCCGTCGTCGAGGAGCGGGCCGGGCAGATCGCGTCCCTGCGGTTCGACCCCCGCACCGGGAGCCTCGGTCTGCCCACCACCGTCACGAGCGGCGGCGACGGCCCGTGCCACCTCGCGGTCCACCCCGGCGGTTCGCACCTGTTCGCGGCCCACTACGGCGACGGCGTGCTCTCGGTGATCCCCGTCGGCCCCGACGCGGCGCTCGCCGCCGAGCCGGTGCAGACCATGAGCCACCCCGGCCGGGAGGCCTCCGGCGGGCTGCACACCACCCCGCACGCCCACATGGCCGCGCCCTCGCCGGACGGCCGGTTCCTCCTCTGCCCCGACCTCGGCACCGACCGGGTCCACGTCTACGCCTTCGATCCGGCCGCCGGCCGCCTGAGCGCCCACCAGACCGTCCGGTTGCCGGACGGCTGCGGCCCCCGGCACCTGGTGTTCCACCCGTCGGCCGGGCACGTCTACGTCCTCAACGAGCTCTCCTCCACCCTCACCGTCGGCACCTGGGACGCGTCCACGGGCCACCTCGAACCCACCGCAGAACTCGCGACCCGCCGGGACCCGGACTCGCCGACCGCCAACCAGGCCGGCGCCGTCCGGGTCTCCCCCGACGGCCGCTTCCTCTACACGACCAACCGCGGCGACGACGCGATCGCCGTGCACGCCCTCCGCGCGGGCGGGGCGACCGTCGAGCTGATCGACGTCACCGCCTGCGGAGGCTCCTGGCCCCGCGACATCGCCCTCAGCTCCGACGGGCGGCTGCTGTTCTGCGCCAACCAGCGCTCCGACACCCTGACCGCCTTCCACCGCGACCCGGCCTCCGGGCGGCTGACCCCCGCCGGCGAGCCCCTCGTGATCACCGAGCCCACCTCCGTCCTGCCGATCGGCCCCTGAACGACGCCGGCCGCCCCGCACCGACCGGGTGCGGGGCGGCCGGCGAACGTGCCCCGACTACCGGGCGTCCGGCGCGCCGAGGTCGACGATCCGCTCGAAGAAGTACTCGTGCTTGAGGAAGGAGACGTCGTACTCGTGGCCCGGGTACGGCGGGATCAACTGCGCGGCCTGGAACAGCCGCCAGCCGTCCTGCAGCGCCTCCACCCCGCTCCCGTACGGCGGTTCGTCGCTGTCGCCGGTGGTGGGCGAGGTGCGGCCGGTGCCGTCGTAGCGCGTCCAGCCGACCACGTGCGCGTCCAGCCGGGAGTCGGCCAGGTAGAGCACGAGCACCTGCTGGCGCAGCACCGCGGCCGCCGCGGTCCGTGCGGCGGGGGTCGTCCCGGTCGTCATGCCACCGTCTCCTTCGGGCGGTTGGAGACCCTGGTCACCCAGTGGTCGAGGTCGTAGCCGGAGTCGCCGGTGAGCTCCCGCCACAGCAGGACGCGGTTGTACCGCTCCAGTCGGCCCGTCGCCCACTCGTACCACGGGAAGGTCGCGTCCAACTCGGCGTCCACCTGCGGGTCGTGGAGGTCGGAGGCGTCCCACAGCAGGCGTTGGCGGACCCTCGGGTTGAAACGGATCTTGAACATGTAGCGGACGGTGTCGCTGTCGTTGCGCCGGCCTCCGTGCCACAGGCCGTGGTGCAGAAACACCACCGTCCCGGCGGGACAGACCAGGCGGTCCTGGCCGCGCAGGTTCTGGTAGCGGCCGGTGTCGGACTCGTTGGTCCGCCGCAGATGGCTGCCGGGCACGCTGAGCGTCCCGCCCATCTCCAGCGTCACGTCCTGCGGGTAGTACATCAGCTGCACGTCGAACGCGTCCGGCCGGACGTCGATGATCGCGTCCCCGTGCAGCGGCTGCGCCTCGCCCCCGTGCGGCTCGCGGACGTGCACCGCGTGGTGGTCCACCCACGGCTCCGGGCCCACCAGGCTGCGCAACGCCCCCGCGACCTGGGGGAGTTCCAGCAGGCGGCGGGCGAACGAGCCCCCGGGGTAGGCCTCGGCCACCGGGGTTCCGTACGGCACGTCCGGCACGCCCGCCGCCAGGACGGCCAACGCCTCGGCGTTCATCGCCGCCGGGACCACGGCGTCCAGCCGCAGCGAGCCCCGCGCCACGAAGCGCGCCATCTGCACCGACGAGAGCAGTACTTCCGTTGTCTCCATGGCCGCCACGCTAGGCCCGGCCGACCCGTCGGCGGGTGGGCCGGGTTCACCCTCCGGTGGTCCGTTCTCACCCTCCTCCGCACGTGGTAGAAATCGTGGCCATGCGGACCGTCCTCGCCCGTCTCGACGAACCACCGAGCCTCGCCGCCGTCGGCACCGGGGTGCACGGACCGGCCGGCCACGAGGACGTGTTCTCGCTGCCGGACCTCTGGCAGCTCCATCTCTACGGCTACCACGCCGACTTGACGGTGGACGGCACCCCGCACGGCATCCGCCCCGGCCTGATCAGCCTGGTACCGCCCGGCACCGAGGTCCGCTACCGCTACCGGGGCCGTTCCGAGCACCTCTACGTCCACCTGCACCTCGGCACCGCCGGCCCACCGCACCGCATCCCCGTCGTCCAGCCGGCCGGCACCGCGCTCGAACCGCTCACCGCCCGGTTCCGGCAGGCGCTGGCCGCCTGGCCGCACACCCCCGCTCGGGCCGCCGCCGAGATCTGGTCCGCGCTGTGGCGGATCGCCGTGCTCACCCCGCCCGGCGAGCACGGCACCCCGACCGTCCACCCCGCGGTCACCGCCGCCACCACCCTGATCGAGACCCGACTCGCCGAGCCCCTCACCGTCCCCGGGATCGCCCGCGCCGTCGGCGTCTCGCACAACCACCTCACCCGGTTGTTCCGCGCCGCCACCGGCGAGACCGTGGTCGGCTACGTCCGCGCCCGCCGGATGGCACGCGCCCGGCACTTCCTGCGTGCCACCACGCTCTCCATCCCCGCGATCGCCGCCTCGGTCGGCATCCCCGACCTGCACGCCTTCAACAAGGCCTGCCGCCGCGAACTCGGCGCCTCCCCCCGCGCGGTCCGCGACGGCCGCTCCGGCAGCGACGCATGACCCCTCCCGGGAGGCCCCGACCGCCCTAACCGGCCCCGGGGCGCCGTGGGTTGCCCGGGCCTCCGTGCCGCGGGCAGTGCCTGATCCGTCCGGTGTCCGACGCCGGCAGCCCTCGTGGGCGCCCGCGGTGCCTGCCTATCGTCTCCCTGTGAACGACATGACGAGCGGGAGCAGCGGACGGGTCGTCGTGCTGGTGCTGCCCGAGGTGAACCTGTTGGATCTCGGCGGCCCGGTGCAGGTCTTCGACGCGGCCACCCACCTGGGAGGCCGCTACCGGCTCGAGTACACCGCCGGGGCCGGCACGGTGCGCTCGGCGCAGGGGCTGGAGCTCGCGGGCCTCCAGGCCCTTGCGGCGACGCGGACGGGGCCGGGCGACCTGGTGCTGGTGCCGGGGCCACGGCTGACCGGATCCGACCGGCCGGTGTCGGACGCCGCGGTGGGCTGGCTGCGGGACGCCTACGCCACGGGGGCCCGGGTGGCCTCCGTGTGCAGCGGCGCGGCGGCCCTGGGCGAGGCCGGGCTGCTGGACGGCCGGGCCTGCACCACGCACTGGTCGCTGACCGGGGCGATGCGCGAGCGGTATCCGGCGGCCCGGGTCCGCGAGGCGGCCCTGTACGTCCACGACGGGCGGATCAGCACCAGTGCGGGCATCGCCTCCGGGATCGACCTCGCCCTGTCCCTGGTCGAACGCGACCACGGCCCGGAACTGGCCGCCGCCGTCGCCCGTGAGCTGGTCCTCTACCTGCGGCGGGACGGCGACTCCGCCCAGATCAGCCCGTTCCTGCGCTACCGCGACCATGTGCAGCCCGCCGTGCACCGGGTCCAGGACCACCTGGCCCAGCACCTGGACGCCCCGCACTCCCTCGACCAGCTCGCCGCCGTCGCCCGTCTGTCGCCACGCGGCCTGACCCGGGCGTTCACCACGGCCACCGGGATCACCCCGCTCGCCTACCAGCGCCAGTTGCGCCTGGAACGGGCCCGCACCCTGCTGACGGACACCGGCCTGACCGTGGAGACGGTCGCGGCCCGTTGCGGCTTCCGGGACGCACGGCAGCTGCGCCGCCTGGTCGCCGAGAACTTCGGCGTTCCGCCGTCCCGGCTCCGCGCGCGGTCGCGCCCGGCCGGCTGAGTCGCTCCGTGGGGGCGGCCCCGACGCCGTCCCCGACTCTCCCTCTCCCCCTTCCCCACCACGGCGGTTGCGCCCGTCCGGCCTTCAATCCTTGGAGACATGTCATGCATATATCAAACAAGGGACGCCGAGCACTCCGCCGGGCGGGCTGGGTGCTCACCGGCACCGTGCTGTCGGTCGGGTCGTTCGCCGGGATCGCCCTCGCGGGCGTGAGCACGTCGATGGCGGACAGTTTCACCCCCGCACCCACCGAGCCGGACGCACCCGCCCCGACCCTCGCCCGCACCGTGCCGGCCGACCGCATCACGGTGGCCGTGGTGGTCGGCACCGAGGGGTCCGTGGCCACCGACGTGCTGGCGCCGTACCGGGTGTTCGCCGGCTCGGCGAAGTTCTTCGCCTACACCGTGGCAGCCGAACGCAAGGCCTCACCGCTGTCCGGCGGCGCCCACCTCCTCCCCGACCACACCCTGGCCGAGGTCGCCACGGGAGCCCTCCCCGAACCCGACGTGGTGGTCGTCCCCGCGGTGACCGACCCGACCGCCGCCAAGGAGGCACCGCTGCGCGACTGGATCGTGGAACGCCACCGCAAGGGCACCCGTGTGCTGGGCATCTGCGCCGGCTCGGAACTGCTGGCGGCCTCCGGCCTGCTCGACGGCCGGGACGCGACCTCCTTCTGGTCCACCATCGACTCCCTGGAGCGGAACCACCCCAGGGTCCACTGGAAGCGCGGCCTGCGGTACGTGGAGGACGGCCGGGTCACCACCACCGCCGGCATCACCTCCGGCACGGTCGGGGCCCTGCGCGTCGTGGAGGAACTGGCGGGCAGGGACGAAGCCAGCCGGATCGGCGCCGACCTGTCCTACCCGGGCTGGACCGCGGACGGCCCGACCGCGATCCCGGTCAACCGCCTCGCCCCCGGCGACCTCCCGTACGCCCTGAACGCCGCCTTTCCCTGGCTGCGCCCCACCGTGGGGATCGGCCTGACCGACGGCGTCGACGAGATCGACGCCGCGGCCGCCTTCGAGGCGTACGGCGGGGTGTCCTTCAGCGCACGGACGGTCGTGCTCGGCAGCCGTGACACCGTCACCACCCGTCACGGCCTCACCCTGATCACCCGGCCGACCGGCCCCGGCACCCCCGCGGTGGACCGCTTCGTCGCCCCCGGCACCGCGGACGTGTCGGCCGTCGACCCGACGCTGCGCACCTGGGCGGAGCGCAACGGACTGGCCGTCGAACTGCCCGACGGGGGACGACGGGTCGGCGAGTTCGGCTTCGATCCGGTCCTGCGCGACCTCGCCCGCCACGGCGACCGCTCCACGGCCCGGGTCACGGCGAAGTTCTCGGAGTACCCCGCCTCCCATCTGGTGCTCACCGGGCCGGCCTGGCCCTGGCGACCGACCCTGCTGGCCGTCGCGGCGGCCGCGGTCAGCATCGGCATCGGGTTCCTTCCGGTCGCGATCCGACGGGCCGTCCGGCGCCGACGCCCGGCATGACGTCGGAGGGCACCGGACGGCACCGGACGTGGCCTGTCGCGGCCGTCATGACGCCATCGGACCCGGGCCCCGCCGCCCGGCAAAGCGGTTTTCGGCGGTTCCCCGGGCGGGTACCACGCACCGCACCCGCCCCCGGGGCAGGCGGGTCGGGCGATAGCGGCGGCGGGCCCGCCGTAGGGTGCCCGGATGATGCAGATGCCAGAGGCGTTCGCGCGGAGCACCATCGAGCGCGAGGGAGCGTCGGGAGCGGCGTGGATCGCCGAACTGCCCGGGATCGTGGCCGAGTTGCTGGAGCGCTGGGGCTGCGTGCCGGACGGCGCGGTGATGCACGGGGGTGTCGGGGTCATCGTCCCGGTGCGGCGGCGGGCCGGTGGTGGGCCCGCCGTGCTGAAGGTGTCCTTCCCGCATCCCGGCAACGTCCACGAGCCGGACGCCTTCGCGGCGTGGGCCGGGCACGGGGCCGTCCTGCTGCTGGAGCGTGCCGACGAGCGGTTCGCGATGCTGCTGGAGCGGGCCGGGGCGTCGACGCTGGCGGAGGTCGACGACGGCGACGAGGTGGTGGCGGTCGCCGGGCGGCTCAATCGCCGCCTGGCCGTCCCCGCGCCGCCCGGCCTGCCCCGGCTGCGGGACCGGGCCGACGCCTGGGAGGGGCAACTACGCAGGGATGCTTCGGAGTTGACGCACACGATGGCCCGCGGCGCGGTGGACGCCGCCGTGGCGACGGTCGGTGACCTGGGCCGCGTCCAGCCGGACCTCCTCGTCCACGGGGACCTCCACGCCAGGAACATCCTGCGGGCGGACCGCGAGCCGTGGCTGGCCGTCGACCCCAAGGGGTGCGCGGGAGACCCGGCCTACGACGGCGGCACGCTGCTCAAGTCCCGTGCGCTGACGCTCCTGGAGGCGGACGACCTGCGCCGGGCCGTCCACCGCGCTCTGGACGTCTTCGCGGAGGCCGCGGAACTCGATCGCGAACGCGTCCGCCGATGGGCGCAGTTCCATGCGGTCCAGGCCGCCTTCTGGGGCCGCCGCCACGGGTTCCGGGTGGCCCGCAGCGGGTCCCGGTTGGACCGGCTCACCGAATTCGCCGACCGCCTGGCGGAGTTGCTCACGGAACGCGTCAGGTCGTGATCCTTCGGGCGGGCCCACCGCGGAGGCGGCGCACCGCCCGAAGACGGGAGCCTGATCAAGAAGACCGTCGACCACCGCAGGGGCGGCGGCACGCCGCCCGAGCGGCCGCGCACCCGTGCCCGGGCCCGGTCCGTGCGGACCGGGCCCGGGCACGGGGTCAGGCGTCGGCGGCTGCCCCGGAGGGGGCCTGCGCCCCGTACCGCCAGAGTGCGGCGGGTGCGGCGGCGAGCACCGCGGTACCGCCGAGGGCGGCGAGACCGCCCGCGAGCAGCGTGGCGCGGGCGCCGAAGCGGGCGGCGACCGCTCCCGCGCGCAGTTGGCCGAGGGTGGCCCCGGCCTCGCCCGCGAGGAGTTCGACGCCGGCCAGGCGGCCCCGGACCGCATCGGGCACGGTCCGGTTCCAGATCACCTCACGGGCCGAGTCGGCCAGCATGTTGCCCGCACCGGCCGCGGCGAGCAGCAGCAGGGCCGGCTCCAGCCGGTCGGCCCAGCCGGCCAGCGCGAGCGCGCCGGCCCACAGGGCACTGCCCGCCACGGCGACCCGGCCGAGCCGTCGGCTCCGCCCGAGCCAGCCGCTGGTGGCACCCGCCAGCAGCGCGCCGGCGGCCGGCGCGGCGTAGAGCAGGCCGAGCGCCCACCGGGTGTGCCAGCCCTCCGCCAGGAACGGCAGCAGGGTGGTGGGCAGGGCGAGGGCGGTGGCGACCAGGTCGAGCAACGCCGTGCCGAGCAGCACGGGTTGCCCCGCCAGGTAGCGCAGCCCGGTGCCCACCGAGCGGAGCAGGCCGCCCTCCTCCGGCTCGTGCACCCGCACCGGGCTCAGCCGGGCGAGCAGCAGGAGGGAGACGGCGAAGCTCGCCAGGTCGAGCGCGTAGGCCGTGGCCAGCCCGGCGGTGGCCGCCAGCAGCCCGCCCAGCGAGGGGCCGAGCAGGACGGCCGTGTTGCCGCGCAGCGACTGCAGTGCGGCCGCGGCCGGCAGTTGCCCGTCCGGCACCAGCCGGGGCACCAGGGCGCCCAGGGCGGGCCACTGCAGCCCCTGGAGGGCGGCCGCCGCCGCGGCGACCGGGTACAGCAGCCAGACCTGCGGTCGGCCGAGCAGCGCGTTGGCCAGCAGGACGGCGGTCAGCAGCGTCAGACCGGCCTCGGTGAGCAGCACCATCCGGCGCCGGTCCGTCCGGTCGGCCAGCGCACCGCCGTAGAGCGCGCAGAGCAGCATCGCGGCCAGCTCGGCCAGTCCGAGCAGGCCGACCGCCAACGGCGAGCCGGTCTGCTCCTGGACCTGCAGCGGTACGGCCACCAGCAGGGTGAACGCGGAGCCGAGGATGCTGATCAGCCCGGCCAGCCAGAGCAGCCGGAAGTCCCGCGCCGTGCGCAGCACGGAGACGTCCGGCAGCAGGCGGCGGAGGCGGTTCGGGGATGGTGCGGTGGAATTGTCGTCGTCATTCAAGACGGGGTTTCGTCCTGTTCAGGAGGAGTGTCAGGGGTGCGGGGTGGAGAGTGGTGCACCTCATGACGGGTCCTCCTCAGGACTGGTACGGGTCTTCGACGACTGGCGAGGACCCGCGACGGTGGCGGCCTTCGAGGGCCGGACCGCACGACCGTAGACGAGCGGGCGCGGTGGGGCAACGGGTTTTCCGCCGGGGCCCGTTGCCCCGGCGGAAGGGCGGGCGGGCCCCGGTCGGAAGCCGGTCGCGAGCCGCCGCACGGCCCGGCCGCGGCGGACGCACCGGGCGCCCGCCGGCAGCGCCTCCTCGACCCCCGACCGGCGCCGTCAAGGCCCGACCCGCACTCCGGGTGCGGTTACCGGTGCGTGGCCAGGAACGGCAGGAGGACGTCGGCCATCTCGTCGGGCACTTCTTCTGCGAGGTCGTGCCCGGCGTCGAACACGTGCCCGGTGACGTCGTGGGCCATGAGCCGCATCTGGGCCGCGTTGCGGTCGCCGATGAACGCGGAGCCACCGAGCGCCAGGACCGGGATGTCCAGCTTCTGCTGCGCGGCCTGCCGGTTCTGTTCGGCGTCCACGAGCATCGCCCGGTAGACCGAGAGCATCGCGCGGATGCCGCCGGGCATGGAGTAGCAGCGCACGTATTCGTCGATCGCGTCGGGGGTGGCGCTGTCGGGCCGGCTGCGCTCGAACTTGATCATGTAGGTGATCAGCTCGCGCTCGTGACCGGCGATCAGCATCTCGGGCACGTCCGGCTGGAAGTAGAACCCCAGATGCCACAGGTGCATGCCGCTGGAGACGTTCTCGGGGGTGAGGGCCGTGTGGTCCTCGAAGCCGAACCCGGGGAACAGGGCCTCGGCGAACACGAGAGCCGTGACGCGGTCGCGGTGTCGGGCGGCGAGCTGGTAGCCGATCACCGCCCCCCAGTCCTCGCCCACCACGGCGTACGTCTCGTGTCCGAGGCGGTTCATCAGCTCCGCGATGTCGTCGCTCATCGTCGCGGAGTCGTAGCCGTCCGACGGGCGGGCGGAGTCGCCGAGACCTCGCAGGTCCGGGACGACGACGGTGTAGTGGGGCGTCAGCTTCGGGACGAGGTGGCGCCAGTGGTAGCCGGTCTTGGGCACGCCGTGCAGGAGCACCACGGCGGGGCCGGACCCGGCGGTGCGGTGGTGCAGACTCGTTCCGTTGACGGCGGTCCGGCCCGTGCGGACGGGCGTCCCGTCATGGTCGAACATCATGTTCTCCGAACTCCTGGTCTACTTCGCGAGGTGGGTGCCGGTGGGCTTGTCGGCGACTTTTCTGGATCGATCGATACAGATTTTGGGCAGGAAAAAGTCAGTCGAGGGCCGCCAGCGCGACCTCCACGAGGGGCTCGAGGGCGCGGACGTCCGACGTGATCTTCGCGGAGACCAGCAGTCCGTTGAGGAAGGTGACGAGGAAAGCGGCGAGGGTGCGCGGGTCGTGCCGCGTCGCGATCTCACCCCGGTCCGCCGCGACCCGCAGCACTTCGGCGAGCGCGTCCCGGCCGGCGTCCTGCATGTCGCGCACGGTGCGCCGGGTCGCCGCATCCTCCGGCAGGCGCTCGCAGGCGGCGTTGACCACCAGGCAGCCCCGGCCGCCGTCTTCCACGGCGATCCGGACCCGCTCGACCAGCATGGCCCGGATCGCCGAGCGGGCGTCCGCCCCCTCCTCCAGGCTGCGCAGGGCGTCCGCCGCGAGGGTGGTCCGGTAGTGCTCCAGGGCGGCCCGGTACAGGCCGTCCTTGCCGCCGAACGCGGCATACAAGGACCCCTGCCCGATCCCCAGGTGCTTGGTCAGGTCACGCACCGAGGTGGCCTCGTAGCCACGCGTCCAGAACAGCTCCATCGCGCGGCCCACCGCCGCCTCGGTGTCGAACTCCCGGGTCCTTGCCATGGCGCCACCGTAACCTATCTGGATCGTTCGCTCAAGAAAAGGCACCGCGGCCGCCCGGCCGTGCGCCGACCCGCAGGCCAGGCGCACGGCCACCCGTCTTCGTCGTCCTCGACGGCTGGACGACCGAGCAGGTCCGCTCGGGGTCGGGCGACACCGAAGCGGACCTGCTCCTGCTGGAACGACTCGTCGTGGTCGAGCAGTTCAGCGGGGCGCACCACCGGACCGACGGCCGGCCGATCCAGGAGCAGCGGGCTAGGAGGCGGAGCCGAGGGTGTCGTCGAGCCAGTCGAGGATGCGGGCGACGGACAGGCGCACGGCGCCGGTGTGGCAGTGGGCGCCGGCGCCTTCCTCGGCGGTGAACAGCATCAGGGTCTTGGGGCAGGTGAGACGGTCGTAGAGCTGTTCGGGCTGGCCCTTGAAGAACATGTCGTCCTCGGCGTCGCAGACCAGGGTGGGGCACTGGATCCGCTCGGCGACGCCGCCGCCGAGGGTGTAGTCGAGGCACGCGGCGTTGAAGGAGCGGGGTGTGTCGACGTCCATGACGTACATGCCGTGGTTGAACGCCCAGCGGGAGATCGGGTCCTGGGCCATCAGCTGCTCCAGGGCGGCGTCGAGCTCCGGAGCGCTCTGCGCCCGCAGGACTCGTTCGGCCTCCTCGCGGGTGCCGGGGATGTTGCGGATGAAGGTCTCACCGAGGTCGTAGAGACCGTCGACGGCGATCACCGCGGCCAGGCGGTGCTCGAACGCCGCTGCCCTGGGGGCGAGGACGCCGCCCATGCTGAGGCCCAGGAGCGCTATGCGGCCGGCGTCGACCCCGGGGAGGGTCTCGGCGAAGTCGATCACCGGGGTGACCACGTTCTCCCAGTCCGGGCGGAAGGCCATGCCCTGGTGGTGGCGCGGTCCGGGCATGCCGGGGCCGTCGAAGACCAGGACGGTGTAGCCGCGTTCGACGGCGGCCAGCGCCCCGAAGAAGTGCATCTCCTCGGCCGTGCCGTCGAAGCCGTTGTGCATGACCAGCGTCGGTCGCGGCGTCCCGGAGTCGTCCGCCCGGTAGAGGTAGCCGGGCAGGCTGGTCCCCTCGTAGGGGATCTCGACCGGTTCGATGTGCGGCGTGGTGAAGAGGGCCGCAGCGGCCCTGAAGCACTCCACCGAGCGGTCGTAGGCGTGGTCGTGACGCGGGTCGCAGGTACTGCCGTGCAGGAAGAACTCCGCGGACCGGTAGTAGTTCGACGCCCGCAGGAACCCGTCCCGGGCACTGATCCTGTGGCCGCCCGCCAGCGCCTTCCCGGCTTCCCCCGCCACCCGGTCGGCGGTGGCCGTCCATTCGACGTACCAGCTGTCGTAGTCGCCCTCGACGATGCGCTCGGCGGTGCACAGCACCTCGCCGAAGTCCGCGCCGCCGTAGGCGATGTGGCTCATCGAGCGCAGGGTCTCGTACCAGAACTGGATGTTGTTCGGGAACAGCAGCTGCTTCATCGCGCGCACTCTCCTTCGCTCCACAAGCACAGATCTGTGCTTGTGGTGAGGACTGTAGACCCCCGGGCCCTCGGAGGCAAATATCTGTGCTTACGATGGGGGCATGACCCAGCAGCAAGCGTCCGCACGCCTCCGCCGCAGCCCCGAACAGGTCCGCGCGGCCGTCCACCAGGCGGCCGTCGAGCTGCTCTGCGACCCCGACGGCGAGGAACTCAACATCCCCGCGATCGCCGCACGCGCGGGCGTCAACCACACCAGCGTCTACCGGCGCTGGGGCACCCTCGACGCGCTCCTGGCCGACATGGTCACCACCCGCCTCGAACGCGACTCACCCCTGAAGGACACCGGCAGCCTGCGCGGCGACCTCCTCGCCTGGGCCGAAGCCAGCGTCGCGAGCATCCGCACACCCGAAGGGCGCGCCCTCGT
Source organism: Kitasatospora sp. NPDC089797 (assembly GCF_040684795.1). Taxonomy (NCBI): domain Bacteria; kingdom Bacillati; phylum Actinomycetota; class Actinomycetes; order Kitasatosporales; family Streptomycetaceae; genus Kitasatospora; species Kitasatospora sp. NPDC089797. The sequence goes on from NZ_JBFBGS010000006.1 coordinate 52,443, forward strand.
CCGGGCCGTCATCCTGTCGATGCCGAACAACACCCGGGCCCAGGCCGAGCGTCGGCAGCAATTCGAGCGCCGGATGCGCTCCATCGAGAAGATCCGCGAACGCGCCACGGCGCGAGGCGAAGACCCACCGCCCCTGGAGCAGATCCTCGACCAGCTCATCGCACCGTTCTACATCCGGGCGGTCTTCGGCATCGACCCGCCGGCCGACGGCTACCCCGAGCTCCTCGTGGACCGACTCCTCCACGCCTGACGGGTGGTGGCCGCTCCTCCAGGCCTGACGGTGGTGGCCGACTGCACCGACCTGACGTCCTGCGACTCCTCCGGCATCGGCACCCTCGTCGTGATCCGCCGGCGTCCGACTGCGACGGCCCCGACGCGGCGACTGGCCGCCCTCCCCACCCCCTCGCCCGGGTCGGCCGGCTTTCGCGGCGATGTGGATCGCAGCGCGGGGAACGCCCTCGGAGGCCCGAACGGGTTCGCCGCAGGCGGGCGCGCACATGAGAGCCGCCCGCGGACGCGGAGCGGCCGGGCCTCAGTGCGTGACCGCCCGCTCAAGGAGGTCGACGGCGTCCGCGAGGGTACGGGGACCCGCGGTACCGGCGGGGGCCCTGCCACGCGCCCAGCCGGGGCCGGCGGCGACGACGACCGCCCCGCCGCGGCATCCCCGCGGACCCCACATGCTGGCACCTACACGCCCCACCAGTTCGCCGTCCGCGCTGCGCTGGTCCTGGGACCAGATCATCACGGCCCCCGGGCCGAGCCGGTGCACGGCGTCGAGCAGAGCCCGGGGCGGGACGGCCGCACCCAGCATCCGGAACGGAAGTCCGCGTTCGGTCAGCGCCGCGGCCGTGGCCTCCAGCGGCAGGGTGTGGAGTTCGGCGGGCGTCGCGGCCAGCAGGACGGGCGGTACAGGCCGGGTGGCGGCCGTTGCCACCGCCGCACCCCGCAGGGCGGTGGAGACGTGCCAGGACAGCAGGTGCTCGACCTCGACGTACTGCTCGCCGTCCGCCGCCCATTTGCGGCCCGCGGCCCGCAGGGCGGGCATCATCACCTCCGTCCACGCGTCGATCACCCCGAGTTCCTCGACCGCTTCGCGCAGGATCCTGGCGACCTCCGGCGTATCGAGGCGGACCGCGGCCCGGGCCAGGCCGCGGCACTCGGGGAGCACCGTCCCGACCTGCAAGGCCCGGCTTCCACCCGGCCCGGGCCCGGGCCGGCCCACGTCCCGGGAGTCCACGCCCGGCCGACCGGACGCGGGGCGCGGGGTGTCGCCGTGATCGGCACCGCCCCGCTCGGCCAGGGCGGCACGGGCGGCCTCGCCCGGCGGCACCCCGCGCGCGGTGAGGCGGCACATGGCCTCCAGCACGGCGATGTCCTGCCGGCTCCAGCGGCGGTGGTGTCCGGCCTCCCGGTGAGCGGGACCGATGCCGTACCGGCGCTCCCAGGAGCGGACCGTCGTGGGCGACACACCGAGCCGCTGGGCCACGCCCCCGGTCGGCAGACCCACGTCCTCCGAGGCGCCGGAGCCGACGGACGAGCCGCCGCCCCGCAGTCCGGCAGTGTGCTCGGCAGGCGGGGTCACCATCCCGCGATCCTCCCTACGGCGAACCCGACGCAGCACACCACCATGACGGCGATCACCAGCAGGGGGATCCAGCCGGGCCAGGCGGTGTGCAGTTCGACGGACTCCGGGGTCGAGATGCCCGAGCACGTCGACGCCTCACCTTCGGGCGTCTCGGTGGGAGGGCTCGCGGAAACAGGGTGCTCGCGCTTGCGGCTCTGCTGGTCGACTGTCATGGTGTCCTCCCGCGGCCGGGGAGTTCGAGGGGTTGTCCTGGAGTTGCCGTCTGTGATTCCTTGCGCGGGCGGTCGGGCCCACGCGCCGCCAGGTGGGGAAGCGGTCCTTCCTGACCGACCTGCGTGCGAAGTGATCTACAGGGCCATGGTCGTCCTGCCGGGGCCTCCCGCACAATCGCAGCGCTCTCGCAGCGAAGCGACGAAGGACCGCCGGGCCGGTCGATCGCCGAGCGGCAACAGGTTCCGCGTGGTGCGGGCCGCATGGCCCCGGTCGTCCATGGGTCGGATCTGCGCGGGAGTCGGCAACAGCAGGGAGCAGCGCCCGAACTCCCGCTTCTCGTAGGCGCTTTCCCCACTCGCGACCGTCATCGCCACGCCCCCACCGCGCGCCCCGGTCCAGCGAACGGCCCTGCGGTCAGCTCGGGCGGCCGGGGGCGATCGTCGTCGGGCGCGATTGCCGTGCGGAGCCGGATGAGGCCGTCGCGGATACGGGTCTTGACGGTGCCCAGCGGCACGCCGACCCGGTTCGCGATCTCCCGCTGCGTGTAGCCGCCGTAGTAGGCCAGCACCAGTGCCTCGCGCTGGACCGGGCTCAGGTGCGTGAGGGCGGACCGGATCCGCTGGCGGTCGAGCGAGCGGACCGCCTGCTCCTCCGGTGGATCGTCCTGCGTCGGCTCCCGGAAGCCGGCCCGGTGGTCGCGCTCGGCGGACGCCCGAGCGGACCGCACGCGGTCCACCGCACGGTGGTGCGCGATGGTCAGCACCCACGTCATCACCGGCCCGCGCTCGGGCCGGTAGGCATCGGCGGTGCGCCAGACCTCCAGGAAGACCTCCTGGGCGACCTCCTCGGCGTGCACCGGGCTGCGCAGCGTCCGCAAGGCGACTCCGTACACCGGCCCGGCGACCGCCCGGTACAGCACCTCGAACGCGGCTTCGTCGCCCCGGGCCACTCGCTGCACCAGGGGTGGCAGGGAATCGGCCACCGGCATCGGGCCGGCGGCGAGGTTCCTACCGCTGTCGGTCCTCGTTCGCGACGTCACGCGTCCAAAGTGCGGCGCTTCACCCCGGCGGCCCAGTCGAACCGTTTGTGCAGCGTTTTGCGGAGGTCTCGTGCGGGCGGGACGGAGTGCGGGCCGTCAAACGATGCGGCAGCGCTGCGACTGTTCCCGCCGACGGCCCGGGCCGAAGCTTTGAGGGAGGCCGCGTACCCCGCGCGGCCCACCACGATCTGCGACGACCGGAGCGGACGATGAAGCTGCGTGACGAATCGCCGGTCGACCAGCGCCTCTCCCGGCTCCACCGTGCCGGAGCCGGGCTCTGCGGCGCGGCTCTGCCGGCCTTCCACGGTCACGGCCGGTCGGACGGGCTGTCCTTCTCCTGCACCCTCGCGGCGCCGGACCCGCCGGCCGACATCCCGGCCTTCGACGGCCGGAAGGTGCCCTTCGGCTTCGTCACGGGGCTCGTCATCGCCACGTTCGGCAGGGACGGCCGGTTGAGCGGCGAACTGTCGCCCCACGAACCCTGCTGGGGCCGCCGCGACCCGCGGCCCGCCGGCCACGACGGCTCTCCAGTTCCCCTCCGCGGCCAGCGGCCCGCCGACCTTGCCGGGCGTGCGGGGTGAGCGGGGTGAGCGGGCCGCGCCCGCACTGGCTGTTCGGCGACCAGCTCGGGCCGCACTTCCTCACCCCCGGCGAGGGCGGTCCGGACCCGGACGCGCCGGTCGTCATGATCGAGGCCCGCTCCGTGCTGCGCCGTCGGCGGTTCCACCGGGCCAAAGCCCACCTGGTCCTCTCGGCGATGCGCCACACCGCCGACGCCCTGGGCGAGCGGGTGCGCTACGTCCAGGCCGACACCTACCGGGAGGGCCTGGCCCGGGCGGTGGGCCGCCGCCGGGTCACCGTCTGCCACCCGACCTCGCGCGCGGCCCTCGGCCTGGTGGACGGCCTCCCCCAGGTGACGGTGCTACCACCGCGCGGTTTCCTCGTCCCCTTCGCCGACTTCCGCCGCTGGGCCGGTCCGCCCGGCGAACGGCGCCTGCTCATGGAGGACTTCTACCACCGGGTGCGCCGCGCCGAGCACCTGCTGCTGGAACCGGACGGCAGCCCGGTGGGCGGCCGCTGGAACCTGGACCGGGAGAACCGCGAACCGCCGCCGAAGGGAGCCGCCTCCCTGCCGCTGCCGCCCCCGTTCGAGCCCGAGGAGGACGGCATCGACGAGGCCGTCCGGGCCGACCTGGACCGCTGGGAACGCTCCGGGGAGGTCGCCTTCGTCGGCCGCGACGGGCCGCGCCGCTTCGCAGCGACCCGTCGCGAGGCCGAACGGGCCCTCGCGCACTTCGTCGCCCACCGCCTCCCCGACTTCGGCCGGTACGAGGACGCCATGCTCCACGCCGATCCGTGGATGGCCCACAGCGCCCTGTCCGTCCCGCTCAACCTCGGCCTTCTCGACCCGGGCGAGTGCGTGCGCGCCGCCGAGGCCGCCCACCGGACCGGTCGGGTACCGCTCAACAGCGCCGAGGGCTTCGTGCGGCAGGTCGCCGGCTGGCGCGAGTACGTCTGGCAGCTCTACTGGCACCTCGGGGAGGGCTACCGCGACACCAACCGCCTGGGCCACCACGAACCGCTCCCCGCCTGGTTCCGTGACCTCGACGCCGACGCCGTAGGCGCCCGCTGCCTGTCCCGCGTCCTCGCCGAGGTCCGCGACCACGGCTGGGTCCACCACATTCCCCGGCTCATGGTGCTCGGCAACTGGGCCCTCCAGCACGGCTGGGACCCCCGCGAGGTCACCGACTGGTTCCACCGCTGCTTCGTCGACGGCTACGACTGGGTGATGACCGCCAACGTCGTCGGCATGTCCCAGTTCGCCGACGGAGGCCTCGTCACCACCAAGCCCTACGCGGCCGGCGGCGCGTACCTGAACCGGATGAGCGACCACTGCGGCCCCTGCCGCTACCGGCCCACCGAACGGCTCGGCGACCGGGCCTGCCCCTTCACCACCGGCTACTGGGCCTTCGTCCACCGCCACCACGACCTGCTCGCCGCCAACCACCGCACCGCCCGGGCCGCCGCCGGCCTGGACCGGCTGACCGGCCTGCCCGAGGTCCTGGCCGCCGAACGCGCCCGCGGCCAAGCACCGCCCTGACCGACGGCTGCCGAGGTCATCCGCCGTACGGATCAGCGCGGCCCGGGACGCCCGGGCCGCCGAACTCCGGGCCGCCGAACTCCGGGCCGCCGTCGAGAGGACGGCTGCCCGGCCGGGGCGGCAGAGCCGCTCCTGGCGGTACTGGAGGAATCCGTCCGTGCCACGGCCCCTCCGTTACGGCTGGGGCTCGGGCCCGCACGCCGGACACGGCACCCGCACGACCGGAGCCCTGGATCACGGCCGCGGACCGGCCAGGTCCGCGGCCACCTCCCGGGCCGCCCGCGCGCCCGAGGCGAGTGCTCCCTGCACCGATGCCGTGGCCCGGTGGTCGCCGCACACGTAGCGGCCCGGGGAGAACCGGGTGCTGCGGCTGAGTGCGAGCGGGGCGGGCCCGGCCGGAAGCGCCTCGGCGATCCGGTAGACGGCCAGCGGCTCCCACCCGGCACTGTCAACGCCGTACAGCTCGCCGGCCCGCCGCCGAGCCTGCTGCTCGTCGGCGTCGCTCCCCAGCACCGAGGTCGACACCACCGCACGCCCGTCCGGCGAGCAGCCGGGCACGACCTCCGACAGCACCACCGTGTTCAGCACCTTGCGCTGCGCGTCCACCACGAGCGTCGGCTCGCCCAGCGGGCTGGCCTCGGCCACGTGGTAGAAGGTCGTGACCGCCCGTGCCGCCGGGACCTCCAGGCCCGGCAGCAGACGGGCCGCCTGCCCCATCCCCGTGGCCACCACGACCGCCCGCGCCCGCAGCGCGGCGCCGTCCGCAAGGACCACTCCGTTCTCCGTCACCCGCTCCACCCGGGTGCCGAGCAGCAGCCGGCCCACCGGCAGCCCGGCGGCCAACTGTGCCGGAACCGCGCCGATTCCCTCCTGCGGCAGGCACAGCGTGCCGCGCACCATGCTGCGCCACACCAGGTGGAACATCCGGCTGGAGGTCTCCAGCCGGTCCTCCAGGAACACCCCGGCCAGGAACGGCTTCAGGACGCCCTCCACCGTGTGCCGCGACAGACCCGCACGTCGCAGTGCGTGTCCGGTGCTCACCTCCGGTGCCCGCTTGAGGAAGGCGGCGGGCAGCACCGCGTCGCGTACGGTCATCAGTCCCAGGGCCGCCACGTCGCGCAGCGGAAGCGACCCGCGCAGCAGAGCAGTGGCCTGGCCGGGGCGGCGGGTCGGGTCCACCACACGGAGCGGTCCGCGGCCACCGGCCACCAGGAAGCCGGGCGTGAACGGGCGCAGCCGCAGCGCCCGCAGGTCGAGGCGCCGTCTGACCTGGGGGTAGGAGGTGTTGAACACCTGGAAGCCGCGGTCGAGGCGGAAGCCCTCGACCACGTCGGTGCGCATCCGGCCGCCGGCCCGGTCTTCGGCCTCCACGATCACGACGTCCCGTCCGGCCGCCGTCAGGTCCAGCGCGCAGGCGAGGCCCGCCGGTCCGGCTCCTACGACGACCACCTCAACCGCGTCCGGTGACATCGGGCGCACCGCCTTCCTGCTGCCTGTGGCGCGGCTTGTCCGCGTCCCGGTCGTTCCGGCAGGTGGCCCGGTAGGCGTCGGCCAGGGACGCCGCCATGGCGTCGATGCCGAACCGCTCGCGTACCGTCACCGCGCCGACCTGCGCCATCGCCGCCAGGTGCGGCGCGGGCGTGGAAACGAGGGACAGCAGGCCCTCGGCCAGCCGCCCGACCGTACGGGTGGCCAGCAGCCGCCCGTTGACGCCGTCGCGCAGGTAGTGGGAGGCGCCGCCGCGCTGCGGTGCGGCCACCGGGAGGCCCGCTTCCATGGCCTCGAGCACGGCCAGGCCGAACTCCTCCTTCGCGCTGGGGCACACGTACATCACCCTCCCCGGCCGCCCGTGCGCCAACGCCCTTTCCAGCAGCCGGACCTGCCGGTTGGGCAGGGCGGGCCACAGGGCGGCCCTTCGCATCGGGTCATCGCGGTTCCTCCCATGCCGCCGGACGGTCGCACGGGTCTTCGGAGGCGGGCGCCGGAACGGATTGGATCCGGCACACGGGCCGTGCCGGCGCACCAGCAGCGGCCTCGGGTTCACCGAGTTGGCCGTCACCCGCAACGCCAACCACGGCATCGCCGAGACCACGCACCAGGACCGGGCCGAAGCGGACCGCCTGCGCGAGTTCCTCGACGCCACCCACCACGGACCGACCGCAACGCTCCTCACCCAGGCCCGCCACCCCGCCGACGACATGCTCGCCGACCCCGATCGCGTCCTGCACGACCTCGCCGGCCTTGACGAGCGGCTGCGTCCCGACTGGTACCTCGTCGACCAGCTCTCCTACTCCGCCACCCTCGCCCTGCACTGCCTCGACCTGCCCTACGCGACCTTCTGCCCCGGCCACCCCAGCTACCTGCCGACCGCACCCGACGCCTACTTCGGCCTCCCCTACGCCTGGCCGGACACCCTGCGCCCGGCCTCCGCCGACGTCGACCGGCTGCGCAGCGCGGCGGCGGCCGACGACGCCGCGTTCACCGCCGCGTTCGAAGCCGTCGTCCGGCGCCACGCCCCGGACCGGCCCGCCCCCGGACGGGCCTTCGCCCTGTGCTCACCGCACGCCGTCGTCTTCAACTACCCGCGGCTGACCTGGCTCCCGCCCGCACCGACCGGCCCCCAGGCCCTCTACGCGGGCCATCTGCTGCCACACTCCGGACCCAAGCCGCTGGACGAACGCTGGCAAGCCGTCGTGGCCCGCCTGAGCGCCGGCGGCCGTCCGCTGGTGCTCGTCGCCCTGGGCACCTTCCTGTCCGCCCGCCACGACGTCCTGGCCACTGCCGCGGCCGGGGTCCTCCGGCACACCCCGGCCTCGGTGATCGTGGCCGCCGGCGAACGCGTTGCGGCCGTCACGGCGCACCCCCTGCTGCGCGACGCCGACCCGGGACGGTTCCACGTCGCCCCGGCGATCCCGCAACAGGAACTGCTCCCGCACACGGCCGCCATGGTCCACCACGGCGGCAACAACTCCTTCACCGAATGCCTGCACGCCGGCGTTCCCGCGCTGGTGCTGCCGTTCTCCAGCGACCAGTTCGCCATCGCCCACGACGCCGAACGCGCCGCGGCAGGCCGGTGCCTGGCCCCCAACACCCTCACCTCCGAAACCGCCGGCCGCGCCGTCGCCGCGCTCCTCGCCGGACGGGCCCACGGCACGGCGGCCCTCAGCGCCTCCCTGCGCCCGCACGGCCCCGCACGAGCCGCGACCGGTCTGCTGCGGTGCATGCCCCCGCGCTCCTGAAGCGTCGGCCGCGCCCGGAGCAGCGCCTGCCGGGCGACAAGGCCGGGTGACCGGCCGACCAGCTACGGCAGGGGCAGTGGGTCCACCGCGCGGGGCCCGCGTCCGACAGCCGTCCTCCGTCGTTCGGCCGGAGGCGGGCCCGCCTCCGGCCATCCGAACACGCATCGGTGACGAAGAAGGGACCGGAGCACCCGCGCGTGGCAGGCCGCAACGGACAAGGAGAAGTGATGATCAGCGTCGAACGCACCATGGTCGTCGACCGCCCCGCCGAGGAGGTCCTCCGCTATCTGGCGGACTTCGGGAACACGCCCGAGTGGGATCCGGGCACCGAGACCTGCACGCGTCTGGATCCGGGCCCCGTGGTGGAAGGAGCGCGCTGGCGCAACACCTCGCGTTTCAGGGGCCGCCGCACCGAACTCGACTACCTCCTGGTGCAGTACCGGCCCGACCGGCTGGTGTTCACCGGGAGCAACCGCACCGTCACGGCCACGGACGAGATCACGATCCGGGCCTCCGGCGGGCGCACGCTGCTGGTCTACCGCGCGTCCCTGCGGTTCAACGGCCTCGCGCGCCTCGCTTCGCCGTTCCTGCGGGCCGAGTTCGAGTGGCTCGCGGACGCGGTGGAACGCCGACTGCCCGTGGTGCTGGAGGGGTCGTGACCGACAACAGGTCGAACCACGGAGCTGCCGACCCGGGCGCGGTCGGCCGCCGTGTGCGGACCGCCGCTCGGGAGGAATCGTGGAGATCGAAGGGCTGAGACTCCTGGTGGTGGGGGCCACCGGAGTGATCGGCGGTGAGGTGGCGGCCGCCGCGGCCGCGCGCGGGGCCCGGGTGGCGGTGGCCGGGCGGAATCCCGTCCGGCTGGCCCGCGTGGCAGCGCGCGTGGGGGCGGGCCGGGGTGAGGCCTTCGACGCGTACGACCTGGAATCCTGCCGCGCTCTCGCGGCGCGGGCGGCCGATCGGACCGGCGGCGCCCTGGATGCGGTGCTCGTGGCCTCCGGTGCGGTCGCCTTCGGCCGTGCCGGGGAGGTGCCGCTCGCGGTCCAGGAGCATCTGATGACGGTGAACGCGTCGGCGCCGGTGGCCGTGCTCGAAGGTGCACTGGCCGTCGTCGGGCCCGGCGGCGCGATCGGCGCCCTGACCGGCGTCATCGTCGACCGCGACTTTCCGAGGACGGCCGCCTACCGGGCCTCCAAGGCGGCCCTGGCGGCCTGGCTCGACTCCGTCCGGGCCGAGCGCCGTCGTGATCGGGTCGGTGTTCTGGACGCGCGGCTGCCGCATCTGGACACCGGATTTGCCCAACGCTCCGTCTTCGGCACCGCGCCGGCGCTGCCGCCCGGTGCGGACCTGGCCGCCTGGGTCACGGCCGTGCTCGACGGCCTGCTGCGGGGTGACGCCGTCCTCGGACCCGAGGGCCCGGACTCCCGTCCTGTGCACCTGCCCGGCGGCCCACGGGCTGCCGGCCGGATCGGTGGCCTTCGATGACTGCCGCCCGCGCAGGGCAGGACGGGCCCGCCGATCTGGTGGACCTGATCTGCCGTGCGGTGGCGGCCGGCGACGGCCTCCTGGTGGAGGCGCTGCTGACGGTGCTGGAGGCGGTCGCCGACGCGGCCGTGCTGCAGCGGCTGAGCGAGGCGATGACCGCGGCGGCTTCGCCCGGCCGTCCCGGCCCGGGCGGTCCGCGCGCGGGCCCGGCTCAGGCCCGGACCGTCCAGGGGCCGCGGCCGTGCCGGCCTGCCGGAGGTCCCGCGCCGGGGCGCCGGACGTGAGGAGCGCCCGTCCCGGTGCCCGGGACCGCCCGGCCGGTCGTCGGCCGGGGCGGTGGCAGCGGGCGTCAGCCCGTCCTTCGCGGAGTGCTCGAACTCCGCCGACCCGGGCCGGCGGTCGCTCTCCAGCGAGCCACCTCACGGCCTGGAACACATCGGGTGCGGAGAGTCTCAGCCGCCCGACCGCCGCTGTCAGGGCCCGACCGGCGCTCCCGGCGTTCCCGCACCGCCCCTGCCGCGGCGGTCCGCGGAGCTCCGGTGGTCGCGGCCCCTGTCGGCGGTGCGGTCGGGCCGGCCGTAGCGGCCCCGGCCGGTGGCGGAGTTGCGCCGCGGCCGTTCGACGACCGGGTCGGCGACCGTGGTGGGGATGCCGGTGGGGGTGCGGGCGCCGGTGATGCGGGCCAGGTCCTCGTCGCCGGAGCGGACCTTGGTGGTGACGGGGGTGATCGCCGCCTTGGCCATCAGGCGGGTCATCTCGCGGCGCTGGGCGGGCAGCACCAGGGTGACGACGGTGCCGGACTCGCCGGCACGGGCGGTTCGCCCGCCCCGGTGGAGGTAGTCCTTGTAGTCGCCGGGCGGCTCGAGGTTGACGACGAGGTCCAGCCCGTCGACGTGGATGCCGCGGGCGGCGACGTTGGTCGCGACCAGCGCGGTCACCTCGCCGCTGCGGAACTGCTCCAGGGTGCGGGTGCGCTGGGGCTGGGCCTTGCCCCCGTGCAGGGCCGCGGCCTTCACCCCGTTCGCGAGCAGGACGTCCACCAGACGGTCCGCGCCGTGCTTGGTCCCGGTGAACATGATCACCCCGCCCTCGCGGGAGGCGATGTGGGCGATGGTGGCGTCCTTGTCGAAGGACTGCACCTGCAGGACGTGGTGCTCCATCGTGCTGACCGTCGCGGTCGCCGGGTCCACCGAGTGGGTGACCGGGTCGTGCAGGAACCGTCGCACCAGACGGTCCACGTTGCGGTCCAGGGTGGCGGAGAACAGCAGCGTCTGGCCGTCCGCTCCGACCTGCAGGAGCAGCTCGGTGACCTGGGGGAGGAAGCCCATGTCGGCCATCTGGTCGGCCTCGTCCAGCACCGTGACGCCGACCCGGTCCAGTTGGCAGTCGCCGCGCCGGATCAGGTCGGTCAACCGCCCCGGGGTGGCCACCACGACCTCCGCCCCGCGGTTCAGCATCCAGGCCTGACGGCTCATCGACGTCCCGCCCACCACGGTCACCATCCGCAGCCGCACGGCTTGGGCGAACGGCCTGAGCGCCTCGGAGACCTGCTGCGCCAGCTCGCGGGTCGGCACCAGCACCAGCGCCAGCGGGCGGCGCGGCTCGGCCCGCCGTCCGGCGGTGCGGGCCAGCACGGCGAGCCCGAACGCGAGGGTCTTGCCCGAGCCCGTCCGGCCGCGCCCGAGCACGTCACGGCCCACGAGCGCGTTCGGCAGCGTCACCGCCTGGATCGGGAACGGCGCCGTGACGCCCTGGCCGGCCAGGACGGGCAGCAGCGCCTCGGGCAGGCCCAGCTCCTCGAAGGACGTGACGGCCGGCAGCGTCGGAGTGGCGCTCGCGGGCACCACGAACTCGCCCTTCCCGGAGGGTGGTTGAGCGGTGTTCCGGCCGGCGGAGGGGCGGTCGGCGCGGACGGGAGCGCCGACGGGGCGGACGTCGTGGGCGCCGTCGGAGCAGCAGTGGCCCGTCCGGTGCGGGGAGCGGCTGGAGCGGTGCATACGGGATGCCTTTCCTCGGCGCGGCGCGTCACGAGGAGGACTCGGCCGGCGCTGGGTGCCGACGTAGACCGCAGGGGAACGGGCCGGGAGATGCGGTGGGCGGGGCGTGGACGGTGGAACCGTGCGGCACGTCGACCACCGGCTGGAGCCCACCGCGCGGAGCGGGAGCGGAGGACCACGGGCCGCGCGCCGTGCACCGCGGTCGGAGCGCCGATCCGGGCGCCGCGTCGTGCGTCTCACGGGGGCTGCGGTGGGGCCGTGGGGCCGGGTTGCGGCGTGATGCGATGCCGAGGGGCCCGCACTGCCGTGCAAGCAGTACGGGCCCCTCGCTGCCGGGCGGGTGCCGGGCGGTACTACAGCGGGCGAATGTTCTCGGCCTGCGGGCCCTTCTGGCCCTGCGTGACGTCGAACTCGACCTTCTGGCCCTCGAGCAGCTCACGGAAGCCGTTGGCGTTGATGTTCGAGTAGTGGGCGAAGACGTCCGGGCCGCCACCCTCCTGCTCGATGAAGCCGAAGCCCTTTTCCGAGTTGAACCACTTCACGGTGCCATTAGCCATAAAAAATCTCCTTCAAGGGGCTGTCCGAAGCGCGTGATCGCGGACTCCGGGTGCGCCGCATGGAGAACCCGCCCGGGGAAGAGCCGGGGGAACAAAAATGTGCCCGTATGATCAGACAGGGCACACAGAAAGTCCATGGGAACCACTACTGCAACTAGCTCGACTCTAGCAGGCCGGGGCCCCGAACGGCGGGCTCCTTCCCGCCCGGTCCCACCCGGGCCCGAACCCGCGGCAGCTCGACCGCACGCCGCTCACGGTGCCGGGCACGGCGCAGAACGGGCGTCCGAGACATCCGGAAAGCCGGGAGACCCGTGCGACCCGACATTCCCGTTCGGCGCGGGGGTGTCCATTTCGCGTTCCCCGGCGCACACTGGCGGCAATGACAAATTTCGCAGCACCTCGCCGCCCCCTGCCGACCAGCCCCTTCAAGAGTCGAACGCAGGCAGCACCACACAAGCACTTCGCCGTCGGCGACCGGGTCACCCACGACCGGTTCGGCCTCGGCCGGGTCATCGACGTCGAGGGCGAGGGTGCCATCGCCGCCCTCGTCGACTTCGGCACGCGCCAGGAACGCGTCACCCAGCCCTACGCCGCGATGTACAAGCTCTGATCACCGCCGCGCCGGGTCCTGGCCGACCGCAGGACCCGACGCGGTCCGTTCGAGGACTGACGTGCGCGACGGCCACGGCCCGAACTATCCTCTGGGGGCATGTCGAACCCTGATGCGCTGCTCGTCGAGATCGCCGCGATGGTGGAGTCCGAGCACAGCAACCAGATGCCCCTGACAGTCGTCGTACCGGGCGCGGTCATCACCGGACGTCTGGCCCCGGAGAGCCTGTGGCACGAGCGGGTCGCCGAAGTCCTCACCGCCTCCGACCACCTGAAGCCCTTCGCCGCGCTGTTCTCGTCGCCCACCGCCCACGTCGCCCACGCCACCGGAGGCGACGCCCCGCGCGCCGCCCGGCCCACCCATCTGCACCTGCACGTCGCCCGCATCCTGCAGGGCAGCTACGCCCTGCCGCACACCGGAGGCATGTACCGCATCGCCATCGCCGACATCAGCAGTTGGACGGTGGGCGACCTCAGCTACACCGACCAGTGACGCCCCGCCCGGGGCGGAACCCGCCCCGGGCAACGGCGGCGCTCCGGGCCGCCGGCGCGAACCGGCGGGCCCACCGGGAGCCCCGGTGCGGCTACTTGACGAAGCTCTCGACCACCTTGGGCGGCCAGACCCCGACCTTGAGCACGCCCATGGAGTAGGCCCGGGAGACCAGCGCGGCGCGGTTCGGGACCCGCAACTTCCGCAGCAGGCAGGTGACGTGGTACTCGACGCCCTGGCGGCTCAGGTAGAGCCGGGCGGCGAGCGGCACCGTGGAGACCCCGGCCGCTATGCCCTCGAGGATCCTGGCGTCGATCTCGCTGAGCAGCTTGTGCCGGCCCGCCACCACCTCCGACCCGCCCTGCCCCGGACGGCCGTCCGGCATCATGACCAGGATCGAGGACTCGTCGGGCAGCCCGCCGCGCACCATCACGGCGGTGAGCGGCACGGTGAAGGTCTCGTCGCCCGGCCCGACCGCGATGACGTCGGTGGCGAAGCGGTCGCGCCGCCCCTCGATCAGCCCGGAGAACTGGCGCAGCAGGGGCTGCTGGACGCTCGGGTGGACGAGTTCGCTGAAGGTCCGGCCGCAGAGGTCGGCCGAGGAGCGGCCGAACTGCCAGAAGAAGGCCTCGTTGGCCTGGCGGATGGTGAGGGCCCGGTCGAGTTGGGCCATGGTCAGACCGTCCTGACCGCTCGACCGCTGGTGCCGCGCCGCCGCGCCGCCGACGTGGTCCCGCTCGGGTGCGACGGTCCGGGCGGAAATCGGCTGGGCAGAATGGGAAATCACCACGGAAGTCGGTTCCCTTCGGGGCGGAAGTGCGGATGGATGGACGTTCGAAATATCCGGGCCGCCGCACGGGCGACCGCATCCGCACATGGAACTGTGTACGAATATCCAGGAATCGGCCGGTATTCCGGTGTCGGCCGGGACCGGAGCACTGCCGGTCGAATTCCTGAACGGGTGACGGGGAGGACCGGGAGGAATCCCGGCTCTCGGTGAACTGGTCGACGAGGACGGTGCGGTCGGCTCCTCCGCAGCTCAGCGGCGGCCGGGAAGGGTGTCGTCAGGCCCGGGGGGCCGGTTCAGCGGCGAAGGACCGCCACCGCCCGGCCTGCCCGGTGCGCGTCTACCGGGATCTCTCCGCCGCACTCCGGATCCCCGGTCGGCGGCCGGTGCCGGCGTTCCCGCTGCTGACGACACGACCTCCTGTACCTCCGGGGTGCGGAACGGATCGGAAATCCCGGCGCGGCCCGGGAGATCGGACCGCAAAAGCGGCTGACCGGGAATCAGCGTACCCGGGCAGGTTCGAGCAAGAATATATGGGACCCGTCAAGAAGCAGGCAAGTATCCGAACCATCCCGATCCAGAACGGGTTCGACTCGATCAATCGTCGGATCGGCGTTCGAACCCCCGGGGCCGAAGGGGGAATTGCTTGGCGAAAGCGCTGGAGTCTCTTTGCCCGTCATCCGCCGTCCAAAACGGGACACAAGCGGATGATCGGGCGCGGCTCCCGGTCAGGACCGGTCAGGACTAAGGAATTCCCGGAACCGGGCGTGGGACCAAGGTGGGGTGCAGTCCCAGCCACCACCCCGCCCCGAGGGAGTCCGATGAACGCCCCGCCCCGGCCGAGCAGCCCGCGACGGCCGATCCTGTTTGTCAGCCTCCCGGAGAGCGGCCTGCTGAACCCCCTGCTGGTGCTGGCGGGCGAGCTGGCCCGGCGGGGCGTGCCCGACCTCTGGTTCGCCACCGACGAGCCGCGGCGCGCCGAGGTGGCAGCGCTCGCCGACCGGTCGGCGGTGGAGTTCGCCTCCCTCGGCGACGTCTTCTCCGAGCTGTCGGCGGTCACCTGGAGCGACGACGTGTACCGGCAGGTGACCCAGGAGTCCCGCTTCAAGGCGCACCGCGCGGTGATCCGGCAGTCCTACCGGCCCGACCTCCAGGCCGAGAAGTTCCGCCGGCTCGCCGCCGTGGTGGACAAGTGCGACCCGGCCCTGATGGTGATCGACTGCGTCAGCGCCTTCGCCGTCGACCTGGCGCTCGCCCGGGGGATCCCCTTCGTGCTGAGCGTGCCGTTCCTGCCCAGCAACGTGCTGACCTCGCACAGCCCGTTCGGGCCCTCGTACACCCCGAAGGACTTCCCCGTCCCGCACTCGGGCCTGCCCTACCCGATGTCCGCCGGGCAGCGGCTGCGCAACCGGCTCTTCAAGCTCCGCACGCTCGCGCTCTTCCTCAACCCGGCCATGGGCCGGGTGCTCTCCGAGGACGCCCGGCTTCGCAAGGAGCTCGGCCTGCCGAAGCCCAGCCCGATGACCCGGATCGACCGTGCGGAGCTGGTGCTCTGCAACTCCGTGCCGGAGCTGGACTACCCGTTCCCGCTGCCGGGCAAGGTCCGGCTGGTCGGGGCGATGGTGCCGCCGCTGCCGGAGTCCACGCCCGCCGACGACGGGACGGGCGTGATGGACTGGCTGGACGCCCAGTCCTCGGTGGTCTACATGGGCTTCGGCACGATCACCCGGCTGACCGGGTGGCAGGTCCGCGACCTGGTGGAGGTCGCCCGCCGGCTGGACGGCCGGCACCAGGTGCTGTGGCGGCTGCCGGCCGAGCAGCAGCACCTGCTGCCGCCGCGCGAAGAACTGCCCGGCAACCTGCGGGTCGAGAGCTGGCTGCCGTCCCAACTGGACGTGCTGGCGCACCCCAACGTCGACCTGTTCTTCACCCACGGCGGCGGCAACGGCTTCCACGAGGGCGTCTACTTCGGGAAGCCGCTGGTGGTCCGGCCGTTGTGGGTGGACTGCTACGACCAGGCGGTGCGCGGGCGGGACTTCGGGATCAGCCTGACCCTCGACCGGCCGCGCGAGCTCGACCCCGCCGACGTCGTGGACAAGCTCACCCGGGTGCTCGGCGACCGCTCCTACCGGGAGCGCGCCGAACGCATCGGCACCGCGCAGCGCGCGGCGGGCGGCCGGGCCGCCGCCGCCGACCTGCTGCTCGGCCTGCCGGCCCTGGCCCGACCGGCCGTGGCCTGACCCGCCCCGCCCTGCCCTGCCATTGGCGCGACCACGGCCACGGCCGGAGCGCCGAGGCCCCCACGTCGCCGCACCTCTCCGCCCGGAGTGAGGACCCATGCCCTTCACCATCCCCGTCTCCCGCCCCAGCCTCGACGGACGGGAGCTGGAGTACGTCACCCGCACCGTCGAGGCCGGGTGGATCTCGTCCCAGGGACCGTACGTCCGCCGGTTCGAGGAGGCCTTCGCCGACCACCACGGCTCCGCCCACGGCGTCGCCTGCTCCTCGGGCACCGCCGCGCTCACCCTGGCGCTGCGCGCGCTCGGCGTGGGCCCGGGGGACGAGGTGATCGTGCCGGAGTTCACCATGATCGCCTCGGCCTGGGCGGTGACCTACACCGGCGCCACCCCGGTCTTCGTCGACTGCGCGGACGACCTGAACATCGACGTCGCCCGGATCGAGGAGCGGATCACCCCGCGCACCAAGGTGATCATGCCGGTGCACATCTACGGCCGCCGCTGCGACATGGCCGCGATCACGGACCTCGCCCACCAGTACAACCTGCGGGTGGTCGAGGACTCGGCCGAGGCCCACGGCGTCCGCCCGGTCGGCGACATCGCCTGCTTCTCGCTGTTCGCCAACAAGATCGTCACCGCCGGGGAGGGCGGCATCTGCCTCACCGACGACCCCCGCCTGGCCGGCCAACTGGCCCACCTGCGGGCCATGGCGTTCACCACCGACCACAGCTTCCTGCACAAGAAGCTCGCCTACAACTTCCGGATGACGGCGATGCAGGCCGCCGTCGCACTCGCCCAGACCGAGCGGCTGGACGAGATCCTCGCCGCCCGCCGCGAGATCGAGCGCCGCTACGACCAGGGCCTCAAGGACGTCCCCGGACTCACCCTGCTGCCGCCCCGGGACGTGCTCTGGATGTACGACCTGCGGACCGAACGCCGCACCGAGCTGCGCGAGTTCCTGGCCGCCGAGGGCATCGAGACCCGGCTGTTCTTCCAGCCGATGAGCCGCCAGCCCGGCTACCTCGACCCGGCCTGGCCCGGCCTCAACGCCAGCCGGTTCGCCGCCGACGGGCTCTACCTGCCCACCTACACCGACCTGACCCCGGCCGACCAGGACCGGGTGATCGACCGGGTCCGCGCCTTCCACGGCGCGTCCTGAACCGCACGCCGTACGCCGCTCGCCCGCACGCCGGAGGCCGCACGCCCGTGCATCCGCACCGGACCGGGACGTCCGGGACCCGCACCGCCCCCGCCCCGAGGGAGACCCGACGACATGACGAGCACCGGACCGCAGGGGACGGACGCCGGCCCGCCGGTGGTCGACTTCCCGCTGCGCCGCCCCGGCGAGGCCTTCCCGCCGCCCCGCTACCAGGACTACCGTGCCCGGCCCGGCCTGGTGGTGTGCCACCTGCCGAACGGCAACCGGGTCTGGCTGGTGACCCGGCACGAGGACGTCCGGGCCGTGCTGACCGACCGCCGGATCAGCTCCAACCCCGACCACCCCGGGTTCCCCACCATCAGCCAGACCATGGGCGTGCCCCGCCAGGAGCAGATCCCCGGCTGGTTCGTCGGCCTGGACTCGCCCGAGCACGACCGCTTCCGCAAGGCGCTGATCCCCGAGTTCACCGTCCGCCGGATCCGGGAGCTGCGCCCGGCGGTCGAGCAGACCGTCGACCGGTGCATCGACGCCCTGCTGGCCGCCGGCCCCGAGGCCGACCTGGTCGCCGACTTCGCCCTGCCCGTCCCCTCCCTGGTGATCTCCGCGCTGCTCGGCGTCCCGCCGGTGGACCGGGACTTCTTCGAGTCCCGCACCCGCACCCTGGTCGCCATCCGCTCCTCGACCGACCAGCAGCGCGACACCGCCTCCCGCGAACTGCTGCGCTACATCAACCGGTTGGTCGCCATCAAGCAGCAGTGGCCGGGCGACGACCTGATCAGCCGGCTGCTGGCGACCGGCGCGATCGAGCCCCGGGAGCTGTCCGGGGTGCTGATGCTGCTGCTCATCGCCGGCCACGAGACCACCGCCAACAACATCGCGCTCGGCGTGGTGACCCTGCTCGCCCACCCCGAGTGGATCGGCGACGACCGGGTGGTCGAGGAGACCCTGCGCTTCCACTCGGTGGCTGACCTGGTCTCGCTGCGGGTCGCCGTCGAGGACGTCGAGATCGCCGGCCAGCCGGTCCGGGCCGGGGAGGGGATCGTGGCCCTGGTGGCCGCCGCCAACCACGACGACCGGGCCTTCGCCTGCCCGCACGCCTTCGACCCGGCCCGGACCGAGCGCCACCACGTGGCCTTCGGCTACGGCGTCCACCAGTGCCTGGGCCAGAACCTGGTCCGGGTCGAGATGGAGATCGCCTACCGCCGGCTCTTCGAACGCCTCCCCGGCCTGCGGCTGGCGGTGCCGGCCGAGGAACTCCCGTACAAGTACGACGGCGTGCTGTGCGGCCTGCACGCGCTGCCGGTCCGCTGGTGACCACCACGGCCGCCACCACGGCCGCCACCGCGGCCGCCACCGCGCGGTGACCCGTCCGGCGGCGACCCCCGACGAACCCTCCCCAGGAGAACCGACCATGCGCCTCACCGTCGACACCGGCCGCTGCGTGGGCGCCGGCCAGTGCGTGCTGAACGCCCCCGAGGTGTTCGACCAGGACCACGACGGCGTGGTCCTGGTCCACGACCCGGCCGCCGCCGCGGCCGACCCGGAGGGCGTCGCCCTGGCCGCCACGCTCTGCCCGTCCGCCGCGATCACCGTGCACCGGGACTGAACCGTCCGGACCGACCGCTCCCCCGCTTCCGTCACCGACCCCTTCCGTCACCGACCCCGACACCGTCACCGACCCCGACACCGTCACCGACCCTGCCCCCGACCCCGCCTGCGAGAGGACCCACCCCATGACCAGTTCCAGCACCCGGTGGCTGCGCCGCTTCCATCCGGCGGACGGCCGGGCGGTGCGCCTCGTCTGCTTCCCGCACGCCGGCGGATCCGCCAGCTACTACCACCCGGTCTCCGCCGCCCTGGCCGCCGACACCGAGGTGATCGCGCTGCAGTACCCGGGCCGCCAGGACCGCCGCACCGAACCCTGCGTCGACTCCATCGCCGTCCTGGCCGACCGGATCACCGACGAACTGCTCACCCTGGACGACCGGCCGACCCTCTACTTCGGCCACAGCATGGGGGCCGTCCTCGCCTTCGAGACCGCCTGGCGGCTGGAGCACAAGGGCAGCGGCCAGGCCCCGCGCGGCATCGTCGCCTCCGGCCGCCGGGCGCCCTCCACCAGCCGCGCCGAGACCGTCCACCAACGGGACGACGAGGGCGTGCTGGCCGAACTGCGGCTGCTCGACGGCAGCGACGCCCGGGCCCTGGCCGACGAGGAGATCCTGCGGATGGCGATGCCCGCGATCCGCGCCGACTACCGCGCCGTCGAGCGCTACACCTGCGAGCCGGGCCGGGTGCTGCGGTGCCCGATCACCGCGCTCACCGGCGACGCCGACCCGCGCACCACCCTCGCCGAGGCCGAGGCCTGGCAGGACCACACCACCGGCGGCTTCCGACTCGAGGTCCTCCCCGGAGGCCACTTCTTCCTGGCCGAGCAGCAGGCAGCGGTCCTGCGGGAGATCACCACCGAGCTCGCCGGGCTCCGCTGACCAACCGCCCGCCGGACCGCGCCCCCGCGGGCGGCACCGGCAGGACAAGGACCCCTGATGCGCACTCTCCTGGTCGACAACTACGACTCCTTCACCTACAACCTCTTCCACTACCTCGCCGAAGTCACCGGCCGGGAGCCGGAGGTGATCCGCAACGACGACCCGTCCTGGCGGCCCGAACTGCTCGACGGCTTCGACGCCGTCGTCCTCTCCCCCGGGCCCGGCACCCCGCACAACCCCGCCGACGTCGGCCACTGCGCCGCGATCGCCCGCGACGGGTGCCTGCCCGTGCTCGGCGTCTGCCTCGGCCACCAGGGCCTGGCCCTGGTCCACGGCGCCGCCGTCGGCCGGGCGCCCGCCCCCCGGCACGGCCGCACCTCGGCCGTCCGGCACACCGGCACCGGGCTGTTCCGCCGGCTGCCCAATCCGCTGGAGGTCGTCCGCTACCACTCGCTGGCCGTCACCGCGCTCGCCCCCGGGCTGGACCCGGTCGCCTGGGCCACCGACGACGGCGTGGTGATGGCCCTCCAGCACCATGAACTCCCCCTGTGGGGAGTTCAGTTCCACCCCGAGTCGATCGGGACCGAGGCCGGCCACCACCTGCTCGCGAACTTCCGCGACCTCGCCGAGGACTTCAACCGGACGCACCGGCCCGGCCCCCGGCCCGGCCCCCGGCGGACCCCCGGCCCCGCCCGCACTCCGGGCGGTCCCGGCACTCCGCCCGCACCCGCCGTACGGCAGCTGACCGTGCTCAGCCGGACGGTCGACGACACCCGGTGGGACGCCGAGGCCGTCTTCGACCGGCTCTTCCGCACCGGCGACCACCCGTTCTGGCTGGACAGCAGCCTCCCCGGCGGACCGCACGGCCGGACCTCCGTCCTGGGCGACGCCTCCGGCCCGCTCGCCCGGGTCGCCACCGCCGACGTCACCCGGGGCACCGTGACGGTGCGCTCCGGCGACACCGTCGAGACGGTGCACGGCGCCTTCCTGGACTGGCTCGACGCGGACCTGCGCACGCTGCGCACCGAGACACCCGAGCTGCCCTTCGACTTCGCGCTGGGCTGGGTCGGCTGCCTGGGCTACGAGCTGAAGGCCGAGTGCGGCGGCGAGCCCGCCCACCGCTCGCCCGACCCGGACGCGGTCATGGTGTTCGCCGACCGGGCGGTGGTCCTCGACCACGGCACCGGCACCGTCCATCTGCTCGCCCTGGCCGAGGACGGCCGGAGCGAACCGGCCGTCAGCTGGCTGGACCGGACCGCCGCCGTCCTGGCCGGCCCGGCCCCCGCCCTCGCCGACCCCGCCCCGGTCCGCCCCGGCGACCCCGTCCCGCTGCGGCTGCGCCACCGCCGCCGGTCCTACCTCAAGCTCATCGACGCCTGCCAGGACGAGATCGCCGCGGGCGAGACCTACGAGGTCTGCCTCACCAACATGATCGACGGCCCCGCCGTCCTCGACCCCTGGCAGGCCTACCGGAGGCTGCGCCGGATCAGCCCGGCCCCCTTCGCCGCCTTCCTCGACTTCGACGGGCTGTCCGTGCTCAGCTCCTCCCCCGAACGCTTCCTGCGGATCGGCGCCGACGGGCTGATGGAGTCCAAGCCGATCAAGGGCACCCGGCCGCGCGGCGCCACCCCGGTCGAGGACACCCTGCTGCTCGCCGACCTGGCGGCCAGCGAGAAGGACCGCGCCGAGAACCTGATGGTCGTCGACCTCGTCCGGCACGACCTCGGCAGCTGCGCCGAGACCGGATCCGTGGTCGCCGAGCCGCTGTTCGACGTCGAGACCTACGCCACCGTCCACCAGCTCGTCAGCACCGTCCGGGCCCGGCTGCGGCCCGGGCGCAGCGCGGTCGACGGCGTCCGCGCGGCCTTCCCCGGCGGCTCGATGACGGGCACGCCCAAGATCCGCACCATGCGGATCATCGACCGGCTGGAGAACGGCCCGCGCGGGATCTACTCCGGTGCGATCGGCTACTTCTCGCTGACCGGCGCCGCCGACCTGAGCATCGTGATCCGCACCGCCGTGCTCAGCGGGGGGCGGCTGCGGTACGGGGTCGGCGGCGCGATCATCGCCCTGTCCGACGCCGAGGCCGAGTTCGAGGAGACCGTGGTGAAGGCCCGGCCGCTGCTGGCGCTGCTGGGCGTCGCGTTCCCCGGGCAGCAGCCGTCCGGCCGGCCGCGGGCGCGCCGCGGCTCCGGGGGCTCCGGGGGCTCTGCGGTCGCGGCCGGGGCCGGGACCGCGCCCGAGGCCGGACCCGCCGCCACCACGGCCGGGGCCGACTCCGGTTCCGGCGGCAGCTCTAGGGCTTTCCCGGCGGCGTCCGGCCGAGGATGACAGCCGCAGCCGCCACCGACCCCGGGAGTGAAGGTGTCCGTCCACAGCGATGACTACGCGATCGATCCGGCCGCCGGGGCTCCCGGGGCGCTGGGCGGGCACACCCTGCCCGGGGTGTTCGCCGCGGCCGTGCGCCGCGCGCCGGACGCCGTCGCCCTGGTGGACGGCGAACGCGAACTGACCTGGCGCCAGTGGCGGGCCGAGGTGTCCGCGCTGGCCCGGGCGCTCCAGGAGCTGGGCACCGGCCCGGGCGACGTGGTCGCGGTCCAGCTGCCCAACTGCTGGGAGTACCAGACCGCGCACCTGGCCGTGGCCGTGATCGGCGCGGTGCTGCTGCCGGTGCACGCCGGATACGGGGCCGCCGACGTCCGGGCGTTGCTGGAACGGGTGGACCCGTCCGCCGTCCTGCTCGCGCCGGAGGCCGCGGACACCGCCGCGGCGCTGGCGGCGGCCGTGCCCTCGCTGCGGGCCGTGCTGATCGCGGGGGACCCGGACGAACTGCCGCCGACCGGGGACCTTTCGCCGGAACGGGCGCCGGTCCGCTCACCGGGACAGGCGCCCGTCCGCTCCCTGGCCCGGGCGATGGCCGAGCAGGCCGGGCGGGAACCGCACCCGGTCGAGGTCACGCCGGACCACCCGTTGGTCCTGGTCCCCTCCTCCGGCACCACCTCGGCCCGGCCCAAGATCTGCCTGCACAGCCACGACGGGCTGCTCTCCAACACCGCCCCCGTCGCCGAGGAGGGCGGGGCGGCCTTCGCCGGGGCGATCCTGACCGCCTGCCCGCTCACCCACCTGTTCGGCCTGCAGTCGCTGCACACCGCGCTGTTCCGGGCCTGTCGACAGGTCCTGCTGCGCAGTTGGGACCCGGAGCGGTTCCTCGCCCTGGCCCGGCGCACCGCGCCGAGCGCGGTCTTCGCCGTCCCGGCGCAGCTGCACGACGTCCTGGCCGCGCTGGCCCGCAGCGGCCGGCCGGCCGGCTTCCGGCCGCAGCAGGTGCGCACCGCCGGGGCGGCGGTCCCGGCCGCGCTGGCCGCCGACGTCCGGGCGGCGCTCGGCGGTGACCTGGTGATCGTCTGGGGCATGTCCGAGCTCGGCACCGGCACCCGGACCCGGCCGGCCGACCCGGTCGCGCCGCGCGACGTCGGGCGGCCCACCCCCGGCGCACGGGTCCGGATCGTCGGCCCGGACGGCCGGGAACTGCCGGCCGGCCGGACCGGCGAACTCCAGTACCGCAGCCCGAGCATGTTCCGCGGCTACCACCGGGAGCCCGAGCTGACCCGCGCGGCGGTCACCGCGGACGGCTGGCTGCGCACCGGCGACCGGGCGAGCCTGTCCCCGGACGGACGGCTCTCCTTCCACGGCCGGTCGGCGGAGCTGATCAACGTGGGCGGGCGGAAGTTCGACGCCACCGAGGTCCAGGAGCTGCTGGCCGCCCTGCCGGGCATCGGGCCGCTGGCCGTGGTCGCCCTGCCGGACGAGCGGCTCGGCGAGATCCCGTGCCTGGTGCTCACCCGCCGGGCCGCCCCGGGGATCGGCCTGCGGGCGGTGACCGGCTTCCTGCACGGGTGCGGGGTCGCCGACTACAAGATCCCGCTGGAGCTGGTCACCGTCGACGAGCTGCCGCGCACCCCGGCCGGGAAGCTCCACCGGCGGGCGTTGGAGGAGTCGGTGGCGCGGCTGGTGGCGACACCGGTGCCGCCGTCGATGCCGCGGAAGGGGGCCGGGGACGCGCGGCCGGACACCGGTCCCGGCGCAGCGGTGGAGCTGGGCTACGGCGAGGCGCTCGACCTCGTCCGCAGCTGCGCGGCCGAGGTGACGGGCCGCGGCCCGGCCGACGAACCGATCGACCCCGGCACCGCGTTCCGCGCGTACGGGCTGGACTCGGTGCGCACCATCCGGCTGCGCAACCTGCTGGTGGAGGCCACCGGCCGGCTGCTGCCGGTCAGCCTGGGCTTCGACCACCCCACCCCCGCCGCCGTCGCCCTGCTGCTGTCGGGCACGGCCCCCGAGCGGGCGGCGGAGCCGCCGGGCGCGGCCTCCGACGAGCCGGTGGCGATCGTCGGCATGGCCTGCCGGCTGCCCGGCGGCATCGGCTCCCCCGACGAGCTGTGGGCGCTGCTCGCCCGGGGCGCCCACACCGACTCGGCCTTCCCCGGCGACCGCGGCTGGGACCTCGACACCCTGTTCCACGACGACCCGGACCACCCCGGCACGAGCTACGTCCGCCGCGGCGGCTTCCTGGACGGCGCCGGGCGGTTCGACGCCGCCTTCTTCGGCTTCTCGCCGCGCGAGGCGCTGGCCGCCGACCCGCAGCAGCGGCTGCTGCTGGAGACGGCCTGGGAGGCACTGGAGCGGGCCGGCATCGACCCGACCGGGCTGCGCGGCAGCCGGACCGGGGTGTTCACCGGCGCGATGTACCACGACTACGGCACGGGCGCCCCGGCGGAGTTGGAGGGGCTGCTCGGGATCGGCACCGCGGGCAGCGCGCTGGCCGGGCGGATCTCGTACGCCCTCGGGCTGGAGGGCCCGGCGCTGACGGTCGACACCGCGTGCTCCTCCTCGCTCGTCGCGCTGCACCTCGCCTGCCGCTCGCTGCGCTCGGGCGAGTCCGCGCTCGCGCTGGCCGGCGGCGTCGCGGTGATGGCCACCCCGGCCCCGTTCACCGAGTTCTCCCGGCTGCGCGGGCTCTCCCCCGACGGCCGCTGCAAGTCCTTCTCGGACGACGCCGACGGCGCCGCCTGGGCGGAGGGCGTCGGCCTGCTGGTGCTGGAACGCCTCGGCGACGCCCGGCGCCACGGGCACCCGGTGCTCGCCCTGGTGCGCGGCTCCGCGGTGAACCAGGACGGCGCCTCGAACGGCATCACCGCGCCCAACGGCCCCGCCCAGCAGCGGGTGCTCCGGCACGCGCTGGCCGACGCCGGGCTCGCCCCCGGCGACCTGGACGCCGTCGAGGCGCACGGCACCGGGACGGCGCTGGGCGACCCGATCGAGGCCCAGGCGCTGCTCGCCGTCCACGACGGCGCGCGCCCGGCGGGGCGGCCGCTGTGGCTGGGGTCCGTGAAGTCCAACCTCGGGCACGCCCAGGCGGCGGCCGGGGTGGCCGGGGTGATCAAGACGGTGCAGGCGCTACGGCACGGCGTCCTGCCGAGGACGCTGCACGTCACCGAGCCGACCACCCGGGTGGACTGGTCCTCCGGCGCGGTCCGGCTGCTGACCGGGGACCGGCCGTGGCCCCGGGCGGCCGACCGGGTGCGGCGGGCCGGGGTGTCCTCGTTCGGGATCAGCGGGACCAACGCCCACGTCGTGCTGGAGGAGGCGCCGTCCGAATGCGGGGACGGCGAACCGCTCCGCGCCCGGCCGCACCGCGCCGGACCGCACCTCGCCGGGCAGGGCGGCGGCGGGCAGGATGGCGCCGGGCAGAGCAGGGGCGGGCAGAGCAGCGGCGGGCAGGGCGGCGGCGGCCCGGTGCCGCTGGTGCTCTCCGCCCGGGGCGAGCCGGCCCTGCGGGAGCAGGCCGGGCGGCTGGCCGCCCACCTCGCCGCGCACCCCGGGCACACCCTGCCGGACGTCGCCCACGCGCTGGCCACCACCCGTACCGTCCACCGGGACCGGGCCCTGCTGGTCGGCGCCGACCGGGCCGAACTCGTCGACGCGCTAGGGCGGTTCGCCGCCGGGGAGACCGGCCCGGTGATCCCGGCGACGGGCCGGCGGGACGGCGGCGGCCGGCTCGCCCTCCTGTTCGCCGGGCAGGGCAGCCAGCGGCCCGGCATGGGCCGGGAGCTCTCCGCCGCCTTCCCCCGGTTCGCCGCCGTGCTGGACGAGGTGTGCGCCGTGCTCGACCCGCTGCTCCCCCGGCCGCTGCGGCCGGTGCTGTGGGACGGTCCGGAGGCGCTCGACCGGACGGAGTTCGCCCAGCCCGCACTGTTCGCCCACGAGGTCGCCCTGTACCGGCTGTTGGAGTCCTGGGGCGTCCGGCCCGACCTGCTGGCCGGGCACTCGGTCGGCGAGATCGCCGCCGCGCACGCGGCCGGGGTGCTGACGCTGCCGGACGCCTGCGCGCTGGTCGCCGCCCGGGGGCGGCTGATGCAGTCCCTCCCGGCCGGGGGCGCGATGCTCGCCGTCCGCGCCAC
This sequence comes from Kitasatospora sp. NPDC089797, assembly GCF_040684795.1. Classification (NCBI taxonomy): domain Bacteria; kingdom Bacillati; phylum Actinomycetota; class Actinomycetes; order Kitasatosporales; family Streptomycetaceae; genus Kitasatospora; species Kitasatospora sp. NPDC089797. The sequence continues at coordinate 78,888 of NZ_JBFBGS010000006.1, forward strand.
CGAGGACGAAGTCCGGCCGCTGCTCGGCGAGTTCGTGGCACTCGCGGCGGTGAACGGGCCGTCGTCCGTGGTCGTCTCGGGCGCCGCGGCCGCCGTCGCGGCGGTCGAGGCGCACTTCGCGGACCGGCGGACCACCCGGCTCCGGGTCTCGCACGCCTTCCACTCCCCGCTGCTGGAACCGGTGCTGGCCGAGTTCCGCGACGTGGTCGCGGGCCTCGCCCTCGCCGCGCCCGCCCTGCCCCTGGTCTCCGGGGTCACCGGCCGCCCGCTGACCCCCGACCAGGCCCGCGACCCCGACCACTGGGTCCGGCAGGCCCGCGAACCGGTCCGGTTCCAGGACGCCGTCCAGCGGCTGCGCGCGGAACGCGTCGACGCCTACCTCGAACTCGGACCGGCCGCCGCCCTCGCGCCGATGGTCACCGAGTGCCTGGCCGCCCCTGGTGCGGGCCCGGGCCCGGGGGCCGCGGCCGCCGCCGTCCTGACGGCCGGTGCCGCGGCGCAGGCCGACGAGACCCGGGCGCTGCTCGCCGCCGTCGGACGCCTCCACCTGCACGGCGTGCCGGTGGACTGGGACGCCGTGCTGCCCGGCGCCCGGCCGGCGCCCCTGCCGACGTACCCGTTCCAGCGGCAGACGTACTGGCTCGCGGCCGCCACGCCACCGCCCGCCGCTCCGGTGTCGGTACCGGAATTGGAGCCGGTGCCGCCGCCGGAGCCGGCGGAGCGGGAGGCCGCGCTGCGCCGGCTCGTCCTGGCCGAGACCGCGGAGGTGCTCGGCCGCGCCCCCGCCGAGTTGGACCCCGCCCGGCCGTTCGCCGCCCTCGGCGTCACCTCCGTCAAGGCGATCGAACTGCGCGAGCGGATCGCCGCCGCCACCGGCACCGCACTCCCGGCCACCCTGGTCTTCGACCACCCGTCCCCGGACGCCGTGGTCCGCGTCCTCGGCGGCCGCCGCGACCGGGGCACCGGACGAGGTCGCACGGCGGCCGAACTGCTCGACCTGCTCGACGAGTTGATCACCACCGGCGCGCCCCTCGACCCGGCCGACGCCGCCCGGCTGCGCGCCCTCGCCCGCCGCTGCGCCCCGCCCGGCGACTCCCGCTCCGGCGCGGGAGTGAGCGCCGGTGCCGGTGCCGACCTCGGCGCCGCCACCGACGAGGAACTGTTCCGCCTGATGGACGCCCTGGACTGACGCGCCGCCGCCGGGCACCCGCCCGCCTCGCCCCGACCCGACCCACCACCGCGCTACGGAGAACCGGCCATGAGCCCCACGCCCCCCGGCACCGACGACCCCGTGATCGAGGCGGTCGACGTCGGCATGACCTTCGGCGACGTCCGCGCCCTCGACTCGGTCAGCCTCGCCGTCCCCCGGGGCAGCGTGCTGGCGCTGCTCGGCCACAACGGCGCGGGCAAGACCACCCTGGTGAACGTCCTCACCACCGCGCTCGCCCCGACCACCGGCCGGGCCAGCGTCGCCGGGTACGACGTCCGCGAGCGGCCGGCCGAGGTCCGCCGCCGGATCGGTCTCACCGGCCAGTACGCCACCGTCGACGGCCGGCTCAGCGGCCGCGACAACCTGCTGCTGCTCGCCGGGCTGCTCGGGGCCGGCCGCCGCGCCGCCCGCGCCCGGGCCGACGAACTGCTCGGGCTGTTCGATCTCGGGCAGGTCGCCGACCGGCCCGCCCGCGGCTACTCGGGCGGGCTGCGCCGCCGTCTCGACCTGGCCGCGAGCCTGGTCGGGCGGCCCGAGGTGGTGTTCCTCGACGAGCCCACCACCGGCCTGGACCCGGTCAGCCGGCTCGGGCTGTGGGAGATCGTCGAAGGCCTGGTCGCCGAGGGCACCACCGTCCTGCTGACCACCCAGTACCTGGACGAGGCCGACCGGCTCGCCCACTCCATCACCGTGCTCTCCGGCGGCACCGTCGTCGCCGACGGCACCCCCGCCGAGCTCAAGGCCCGGGTCGGGCGGCGCACCGTCACCCTCGTCCTCGAACCCTCCGACGATCCGGACCGCGCCACCGGCGCCCTGCGTGCGGCCGGCTTCGCGCCGGTCACCGGCCGGGAGGGCGCCGCGCTGGTCGTCCCCATCGAGGCCACCCGGGAGGTCGCGGCGGTGGTCCGGGCCCTGGACGGGGTGGGGATCGAGGCCGCCGAACTGACCTTCGGCGAACCCGGCCTGGAGGACGTCTACCTCGCCCTGGCCCACCGCCCCGCCCGCCCGAAGAACCCGGCGGACTCCGACCACGCGGAGGCCCCCGACCGCCCGGAAGGACCCGCCCGGTGACCGTCCCGACCACCGCCCTCGACCGCGACCGACCGCCCCGCACACCCGCACCGCGGTCCACCGCTCCGGCCTGGCACGGCAGTTCACGGCTCACCCAGGTCCGCATCCTCACCGGGCGGTCGCTGCGCGCGCTCGTGACGGACCCGGCCGTGCTGCTGTTCGGCCTGCTGCAGCCCGTCATCACCCTCGTGGTGCTCTCCCAGGTGTTCAGCCGGATGGGACTGCCCCCGCACTTCCCGCCCGGCGTCACGTACCTGGACTTCGTGCTGCCCGCCGTCCTGGTCGACAACGCGGTGCAGTCCGCGGTGCAGTCCGGGGTCGGGCTGGTCGAGGACCTCCAGAACGGCATCGTCGCCCGGCTGCGCTGCCTGCCCGTCGCCCCCGGCTCGCTGCTGCTCGCCCGCAGCCTCACCACCCTGGTGCGGGCCGCCGTGCAGGCCGTGATCATCCTGCTGCTGGGCACCCTGCTGCTCGGCTACCACCCGCGCGGCGGGGTGGGCGCGGTCGTCGCCTCGATCGGGCTGACCCTGTTCATGAGCTGGGCGCTCGGCTGGCTCTTCATCGCGGCCGCGGCCTGGCTGCGCCGGGCCGAGCCGATCCAGAACCTGGCGATCATCGCCGTGCTCCCGCTGATGTTCGCCTCCAGCGCCTACGTCCCCACCGCCGACCTCCCCGGCTGGCTCGCCGCGGTCGCCCACGTCAACCCGCTCACCTACGCGATCGACACCACCCGCGCGCTGGCCCTCGGCCTCCCCGGTACCGTCTCCGCCGGCCCGGCCCTCCTCCTGGGCGCCACCGTCGCCGCCGTCGGCGCCTGGCTCGCCACCCTCGGCTTCCGACGGCCCCTCACCCCCCGCTGACGGCGCGTGCGCAGGAAGTCGGGCGGGCCGACTTCCTGCGTGTAGCACCGCGCCCACCCTGCCGCCCGGGGCCGGCCCGGCCGCGCTCGGCCTCCCGGCGGGGCGCAGCCGCGGTTCCCGTCCGGGCGGTGGGGCGTGCCCCGAGCCGGGACGACCGGCACGCCGCAACGGCCGTCATCGTGCGGAGAGGTCAGCGACCAGCCTCGGGGGCCAACCTGTTCGAACTATCCGGCCGGGATGCCACCCTGGCCGCCGTGCGCAGGAAGTCGGGCGGGCCGACTTCCTGCGCGCAGCGTGCACCGGGCCGGCGCCGGGGTGAACGTGGCCTTGGGCGTGTGGCAGGCTGCACGGCATGGTGAGCAGTGAGCCGTCGCGGGGCGGCGAGGTGGTGTTGACGGTGCGTCCCGAGCTGACGGATGCCGAGCTCGACGCGCTGTTCGGCGCGTCGTGGCCGGGGCACCGGTCGGTCTCCTTCGCCCCGGTGCTGGCCCGCAGTTCGACCTGGGTCGCGGCGCGACGGGGCGACCGCCTGGTGGGGTTCGTCAACGTCGCCGGGGACGGCGGCGCCCACGCCTTCATCCTGGACACCACCGTCCACCCGGACGAGCGCCGCCGGGGGCTCGGGGCGCGCCTGGTCCGGGCGGCCGCCGACGCGGCGCGGGCGTGCGGGGCCGAGTGGCTGCACGTCGACTACGAGCCGCACCTGGAGGGCTTCTACGCCCGGTGCGGCTTCCGGCCGACCGCCGCCGGCCTCCGGCGGCTGTGAGCGGGCCGGACGGCTCCCGGGACGCGCGGGAGCCCGCCCCGCCGGGCACCGGGCGACGGGCGGCGACAGGGACGGCAAGGACGACGGGAATGACGCGGATGACGGGAACGAGCAGGCAACTGCCGGACGAGGTCCACGCCGAGATCACGGAGCTGTGCCAGGAGGGCGACGCCCTCGCCGAACTGGGGGACCTCACCGAAGCCAAGCAGCGCTACGTCGAGGCCCTGCGGCTGCTGCCGGGCGATCCCCGCGGATGGGCGGCCTCGACCTGGATCTACGTCGCGATCGGGGACGTGCACTTCCGCCTCGGTGTCCACGACCGGGCGTCCAGGTGCTTCCAGAACGCCGTGCAGTGCCCCGGCGGGCTCGGCAACCCGTACGTCCACCTCCGGCTCGGCCAGACCGCCTTCGAGCTGGGCGACCACGACCGGGCGGCCGACGAGCTGATCAGGGCGCACATGGGCGGCGGGCCCGAGCTCTTCGACGAGGACGACCCCCGGTACCTGGCCTTCCTGCGGACCCGGGCCGACCTGGACGGCGCCGCCCACGCGGGGTGACCCGACCCCGGGTCAGGGGTCAGGGGTCCGTCCGGACGGCGGTCGAGAACAGCGGCCACCCGTCGTGGTCCGGGTGGCCGGACACGTCGGTGAAGCGGCCGGACTCCCGGAGCAGCGCCGGCACCGTCGCGCCGTGCAGGTGTCCGTGCTCGACCACCAGTACCCCGCCCGGGCGCAGCAGCGCGGCCGCCGCGTCCACCACCTGCCGGACCACCCGCAGGCCGTCGGCGCCGCCGAACACCGCCTGGCGGGGCTGGTAGCGGCCGAACTCGTCGGGCACCTCGGCCGCGTCCGGCATGAACGGCGGGTTGGCGAGCACCAGGTCCACCCCGGCCGTCAGACCGGTCAGGGCGACCGCCCGGGTCACCTCGCCCTCGTGGACGGTGACCGCGCTGTCCCCCAGTGCGGCGCGGCGGGCGGCGTTGCGGCGGGTGAAGTCCACCGCGACGGGGTCGAACTCGACCGCGTGCACCCGGGCGTCCGGCCGCGCGTGCGCGAGGGCCAGCCCGATCGCGCCCGAGCCGGCGCACAGGTCCACCACCGTCGGCCCGGCGACGCCCTCGACGGCCTTCCGGCCGGCCGCCACGACCCGTTCGCTGTGCGGCCGGGGCACGAACACCCCCGGCCCGACGGTCAGTTCGAGACCCGCGAAGACGACCCGCCCGGTCAGGTGGCCGAGCGGGACGCCCTCGGCCCGGCGGCGCACCAGCTCGCGCAGCCGCCGGGCGGGGCGGCCGTCCACCGGCCGCGCCGGATCCAGCCCGTCCGGCTCCGCGCCGAGCACCCGCGCGGCCAGCTCCGCCGCCTCACGCCGCGCCTGCGCCCGCGCCACGGCCCGCAGGGCCGGCACCGCCTCGTCCAGCAGGTCCCCCAGCACTGTCGGTCCCATCCTCCGCCTCCCCGTCGAGTGGAACGGCGCCCTCCGCCGCACCATGCCGCCCACTGTGCGGGCGGGGAGGCTAGGTGAGCTGCCAGATCTGGCGTCCGGACGGGTGGGTGTCCGGTGCCCGCCCCCCTCGTCGCCCGGGGCCGGCAGCACGATCACCGCGCCGACCCGTCCGGGCACGGTGCCGATGCCGTCCCCGGGCGGGGCGTCGTGCCGGGCGCGCGATATTCCCGGCAGGGCCGCCGTGGTGGCTTGTATCGTGCACCGGCGAAGATCGTCCGCAAGCAGAGGAGAAGTGTGCGGTCCGAGGACTACGCGGCGTGGGGGCGGGACTTCCCGGTCCGTTACCTCCTGGTGCGGGAGTACGACGACGATGACGACGAGCCGGCGGCGGAGCCCTGGGCGCGCTGTGCGGAGGTCGAAGGTCTGTTCATGGACCCGCCCCCGCTGCCGCGGGAGGTCCTGACGCTGCGCGGTTGCCCGCGCGACAGCGTGCTGGCCCGGGCGGTCACGAGGCCGGCCGGTCCGGTGCGGCTGCTGGGCGACATGGGTCTGATGATCCACCCCGAGGAGCCCCTGGACGGATGCCCCCGCTTCTGGGACCTGGAGAACGTCGCCGTGCTCGCCCACCGGCCCACGTCCGGTGATCCCGATCGGGTGGACATCACCGTGGGTGCCGGGGTCGAGGACGATTGGGGGCCGCGGCTCGAACCGGCCTCGCGGATCGACCTCTCGGTCGAATCCCTCCTGGCCACCGACCTGGTGGGCAGTTGCCGTTCGATCGACGGCCTGTCCGGCCCGCGGCCACCGCGGAAGACCCATCCCCTGCACCTGGTCGGCTGCGAACCCGCCGGACCCCTGCTGGCCGAACTCCGCTCACCGCGGCTGACGGACGACCACCTCCTCGCGCTGTGGGCGCTGGACCGCAACGGCCGCCGGATGACCTCGTACGACCTCCATCCCCGGCTCGGTGACGTCCGCCCGTCCGTCCTCGGCGGAGCCCTGGTCGACATCACCGTCCACGACCCCGACGGGGACCGGGCCCTCGGCTGGACGGCCGCCCGCCCCGCCCTGGCGGCCCGGAGCGTCTGGGAGGTCTGGTACGAGGGCGTTCCCACCCGGCCCGACCAGTGGGCCCGGTTCGACGGGAACGGCCGGAAGGAGTGGCTCGCTCTCTCCTCGGTAGGCCCCTACGGGCCGGGCGTCGGCCGTTCCGGCGGCACGTACCACCTCGACGGACGGCACGCCACCGACCGGTACGGAATACTCCTGGCCCTCGGCGAAGCCCTGATCGGCCCCGGCGGCAGCTACGGCGCGGGCCTGGACTCGGTCCACGACCACCTGGGCGGCGGACCCTCCGTCTTCGCACCGTTCACCCTCGTCTGGCACCACGCCGACCTCACCCGCGCCGGTCTGGCGCGCGTTCCCGATCCTCAGGGCTCCTACTTCGACCGGACCGTGAGCACCCTGCGGGACCACGGAGTCACCGTCGTCCTCGCGTGACGGCGCCGACGGGGGCCGGCCGACGGGGACCGGCCGACGGTGCGGGCCCGTCTTTCGCCGGGCCCGCGGCCCGGCGGGCGCGGAACGGTCAGTCGGACAGGCCCAGTTCGTTGTCCAGGAGGTCGAACATCTCGTCGTCCGAGGCGGTGTCGAAGTCGAAGGCCGCCTCCCCGCCGGCGGGCCCGTCGGTGCCGGCGCTCCCGGCGGTGAGCCACTTCGCGCGCAGCACCTCCAGGCGGGCGGCGACCCGCTCGAACAGCTCCTGGTCCGGCCCGGCGGCCTCGCTCGCGCCGAACACCCTTTCCAGTCTGTCGAGTTCGGCAAGGAGCGCGGCCGGCCCGGAGGTCGGCTCGGGCGCCAGGCCGAGCCGGTCGGCGAGGTGGTCGGCGAGCTCCCCGACCGTCGGGTGGTCGAAGACCAGGGTCGCAGGCAGTCGCAGATCCACCAACGCGCCCAGCCGGTTGCGCAGTTCGACCGCCGTCAGGGAGTCCAGACCGAGGTCCTGGAAGGCCCGCCGCGGATCCACCTCGGACGGTTCGGCGTGCCCGAGGACGGCTGCCACCTGCCGGCGGACCGCCGTCAGCAGGGCTTCGCCCCGTTCGGCGCCGGGCAGTGCGGCCAGCTGCCGGACGAACCCGGCACCGCCGCCCGGCACGCCGTCCGCGCCCGCGGCCGCACCGCGCCGCACCGGCAGCCGGACCAGTCCGCGCAGCAGGGGCGGGAGTTCGCCGCGCTGCCGCAGCACGACCGGGTCCAGCCGCAGGGGCAGGACGGCGGGCTCCGGGCCGGCCGTGGTGGCGTCGAACAGCGCCAGCCCCAGGTCCGGGGTGAGCGGCGGCAGGCCGGCCCGGGCCGCCCGCTCGGCCTCGGCCCCGCCGGGCGTGCCGGTCATGCCGGCGGCGCCGGTCCAGGGGCCCCAGGCCAGGGAGACGGCGGGCAGCCCTCGGGAGCGCCGGTGCCGGGCGAGCGCGTCCAGGAACGCGTTGGCGGCGGCGTAGTTGGCCTGCCCCGGGTTGCCGAGCGTCCCGGCCGCCGAGGAGAACAGGACGAAGGCGGTGAGGTCCAGTCCCTCGGTGGCGCGGTGCAGGTGCCACGCCGCGTCCGCCTTCGGCCGCAGCACCCCGGAGATCCGTCCCGGGGTGAGGGAGCCGATCGTCGCGTCGTCCAGGACGCCCGCGGTGTGCACCACGGCGCGGATGTCGTGGCGGGCGAACAGGCCGCCGACAGCGGCCTCCTCGGCCACGTCACAGGCTTCCACCACGGCCTCGGCGCCGAGTTCGGCCAGCTCGGCGACCAGCTCGGCCACGCCCTCGGCGGCGGCGCCGCGTCGACTCACCAGGAGCAGCCCGCGCACGCCGTGCTCGGCGGCGAGGTGCCGGGCGACCAGCCGGCCGAGGCCGCCGGTGCCGCCGGTCACCAGCACCGTGCCCTCGGCGGGCCAGCTCGGGGCCGTGCTCGCGAGCTTCTCCCGGACCAGCCGAGCGGCGAACAATTCGCCGTCAAGGAGCAGGAGTTGCGGCTCGTCGACACCGAGGACGGCGGGCCGGAACCCGGGCTCGCCGGGAGCCAGGTCCAGCAGGCCGAACCGGCCCGGCTCCTCCGAGGCCGCCGATCGCACCAGGCCCCAGGCGGCGGCCCCGGCAAGGTCGTCGCCGGACACCGCGCCCCGGGTGACGAAGACCAGCCGGGAGGCACCGAACGCGTCGTGGGCGAGCCAGGTCTGCACCATGTCCAGGACGGTGGCCGTTCGCTCGTGCACCGACTCGGCACCACCGAGGGGCAGTTCGGCGACCACGACGGCGGGGAGGTCGGCTCCTTCGGCTCGAAGGGCCAGTTCGGCGAGCGCCTGCGCGTTCGGCTCGACGGAGGCGAAGACGGGGTCCGCGTCGTCCGACGGACGCACGGGCACCCAGTCGACGCGGAACAGCGCGTCGTGGCCCGTCGGTCGGGCGGCCGCGCCCAACTGGTCAGCGGTGACCGGCCGGACCGCCAGTGAGCCCACCGAGGCTACCGGCCGCCCGTCGGTGTCCACCGCGGCCAGCGCCAGTCCCCCGGCTCCGGACGGCGCCAGCCGGACCCGGAGCGCGGACGCGCCGGAGGCGTGCAGCGCGACGTCCGTCCAGGCGAACGGCACCCCGGCGGCCCCGCCGCCGTGGTCGGCACCGGCGGCGAGGGTGTGCAGACAGGCGTCGAACAGCGCCGGGTGCAGGCCGTAGGCGCCGCCCTCGACGCCCTCCGGCAGGGCCACCTCGGCGTACAGCTCCTCGCCGTGCCGCCAGGCGGCGCGTAGTCCCCGGAAGGCCGGGCCGTAACCGAACCCGGCCTCGGCCAGGCCCTCGTACAGGCCGGTCAGGTCGAGCGCCTCGGCCTCAGCCGGCGGCCAGACCGAGGTGTCGAACGCCGCCGGTGCCGCGCCCGTCCCGAGGACGCCGCTCGCGTGCAGGGTCCACGGGTGCGAACCGCCCGAGCCCGGGCGGGAGTGCACGGTCACGGACCGTCGGCCCGTGTCGTCCGGGACCCCGACGGCGAGTTGGAGCTGTACGGCGCCCGTCCCGGGCAGGACCAGCGGCGCCGCGAGGGTCAGTTCCTCGACGAGGTCGCAGCCGACCTCGTCGCCCGCCCTGACGGCCAGCTCGACCAGGGCCGTGCCGGGCACCAGGACGGAGCCCAGGACCACGTGGTCCCCTGCCCAGGGGTGGGAGCGGGTCGACAGCCGACCGGTGAACAGGAGGCCGTCGCTGTCGGCCAGCTCCAGCGAACCCGTGAGCAGCGGATGTCCGGCGTTCCGAAGACCCGCCGACTCGGCGCCCCGGCCGGCGGGCAGGCCGGCCGGCCAGTACTCCCGGTGCGCGAAGGCGTAGGTCGGGAGAGCGGCGAGGTGCCGGCCCCGCCCGGCGAGCAGGGCACGCCAGTCGACCGGGGCGCCGTGGACGTGGAGGGCGGCGAGGGCTTCGACGAGGGTGGATTCCTCGGGGCGGTTGCGGCGCAGTGCGGGGGCGGTGACGGTGTCGTCGGCCGCCTCGGGGAGTGCGTTCGCGGCGAGGGCGGTGAGGACGGCGTCGGGGCCGAGTTCCAGGAAGCGGGTGACACCCGCCGCTGCCAGTGCGCGGAGGCCGTCGGCGAAGCGGACCGTCTCGCGGACGTGCCGCACCCAGTAGTCCGGCGAGCAGAGGTCTGCGCCGAGCGTGCCGGTGAGGTTGGAGACGACGGGGAGCGAAGGGGCTTGGTAGGTCAGGCCGTTGAGGACGGCGCGGAAGTCGTCGAGCATCGGGTCCATCAGCGGGGAGTGGAAGGCGTGGGAGACCCGCAGGCGGGTGGTCCTGCGGTCGGCGAAGTGGGCCTCGATCGTGGCGACTGCGGCCTCGGCGCCGGAGACGACCACGGAGGTCGGGCCGTTGACAGCGGCAAGCGCCGTGAACTCGCCGATCAGCATCCTGACTTCGTCCTCCGTGGCCTGGACGGCGAGCATCGCGCCGCCGGCGGGCAATGCCTGCATCAGCCGGCCGCGCGCGGCCACCAGCGTGCAGGCGTCGGCCAGCGAGAACACTCCGGCGACGTGTGCGGCCGCGATCTCGCCGATCGAGTGCCCGGCCACGAACTCCGGTCGCACACCCAGCGACTCGACCAGCCGGAAGAGCGCCACCTCGACGGCGAACAGCCCCGCCTGGGCGTAGTCCGTCCGGTTCAGCAGCTCCTCGTCCGCGCCCCACACCACCTCCCGCAGCGGCAGCTCGAACTGCTCGCACACCGCATCGAAGGCTCCGGCGAACACCGGGAAGCGGTCGTACAACTCCCGGCCCATGCCGAGCCTTTGCGATCCCTGCCCGGAGAACAGGAACGCCGTACGGCCCTCGCCGGCCGTTCCCCGCGCCACCTCCACGCCGTCCACCAGCACCGCACGGCACGGGAAGGACGAGCGCCCCGCCAGCGTGAACGCCACATCGACGGCGGGGAGTTCGACGGCTGCTGCGAGCCGGATCAGCTGGAGGTCCAACGCCGCCGGGGACTTGGCGGACACCACCCAGGGCAGCGGACCCGGAACAACCGAGCCGTGCGCTACGGCCTCGGGTTCGGGCGCGGCCTGCTCCAGGATCACATGGGCGTTGGTGCCGCTGATCCCGAAGGAGGACACCCCCGCCCGGCGCGGGTGGTCGGTGGCCGGCCAGGCGGTGGCATCGGTCAGCAGCTCGACCGCGCCCGCCGTCCAGTCCACGTGCGGGGACGGCCGGTCGATGTGCAGGGACTTCGGCAGGACGCCGTGCTGCATCGCCAGCACCATCTTGATCACGCCTGCCACCCCCGCAGCCGCCTGGGCGTGCCCGATGTTGGACTTGACCGAGCCCAGCAGCAGCGGCCGTTCACGGTCCTGCCCGTAGGTCGCGAGCAGGGCTTGTGCCTCGATCGGGTCACCCAGCGTCGTCCCGGTCCCGTGCGCCTCGACCGCGTCGACCTCGGCGGTCGACAGTCCCGCACTGGCCAAGGCCTGCCGGATCACCCGCTGTTGCGAGGGCCCGTTCGGCGCAGTGAGGCCGTTCGACGCACCGTCCTGGTTGACGGCGCTGCCACGCAGGACGGCGAGGACTCCGTGCCCGTTGCGGCGGGCGTCGGAGAGCCGCTCCAGCACTACCAGACCGACGCCCTCGCCCCAGCCGACCCCGTCCGCCGCCTCCGCGAAGGCCTTGCTGCGGCCGTCGGCGGCCAGGCCGCGCTGCCGGGAGAACTCGACGAACGTGGCCGGGGTGGACATCACCGTCACCCCGCCGGCCAGCGCCAGCGAGCACTCGCCGCTCCGCAGGGCCTGGGCCGCCAGGTGCATCGCCACCAGCGAGGAGGAACACGCGGTGTCCACCGTCACCGCCGGACCCTCCAGGCCCAACGTGTACGACACCCGGCCCGAAGCCACGCTCCCGGCGCTGCCGCTGCCCTGGTACCCCTCGAACTCGCCGCCGCCGAGCAGGCTCGCGTAGTCCGCGTACATCACGCCCGCGAAGACGCCGGTCCGGCTGCCGCGCAACGCCACCGGATCGATCCCGGCCCGCTCGAACGCCTCCCAGGACGTCTCCAGCAGCAACCGCTGCTGCGCGTCCGTCGCCAGCGCCTCCCGCGGACTCATCCCGAAGAAGCCCGCGTCGAACGCGGCCGCCTCGCGCAGGAACCCGCCGGTGCGGGTGTACGAGGTGCCGACGTGCTCCGGGTCCGGATCGTACAGCGTCTCGACATCCCAGCCACGGTCGGTCGGGAACTCCGACACCGCGTCCACCCCGTCCGCCACCAACCGCCACAGCTCCTCGGGCGAGGCCACCCCGCCCGGGTACCGGCAGGCCATCCCGACGATCACGACCGGGTCGTCCGACCGGAACGGCAGGGGCTCCGGGACGTCGACCGCGCTCCCGGTGCCGAGCAGGCCGTCCAGCAGGTGGCCCGCGAGCGCATGGGCGGTCGGGTAGTCGAACACCACCGTGGCCGGCAGCGGGAGGCCGGTCGCCGACCGCAGCCGGTTGCGCAGCTCCACCGCCGTCAGCGAGTCGAACCCGAGGTCCTGGAACGCCCGCGACGGATCCACCGTCGAGCGGCTCTCGTGGTCCAGGACCAGGGCGATCTGGTCCCGCACCAGGTCGAGGACGGCGTCGTGCCGTTGCTCCGTGCCCAGACCGGAGAGCCGCCGGGTCAGGTCGACCGCGGCGGGGGCCGAGGCCGCCCGGCGGACCGGCGTCCGGACCAGGCCGCTCAGCAGCGCGGGAACCTCGCCCCGCGCCCGGACGGCGGGCAGGTCGAGCCGGACGGGCAGCACGACCGGCTCGGCGGCACCGACCGCCGCGTCGAACAGCGCCAGCCCGTGGGCCGGTTCGAGGGGCGGCACCCCCGCGCGGGTCAGCCGCCCGCGCTCGGCCTCGCCGAGGGTGCCGGTCATCCCGGCCACCCCGGACCACGGGCCCCAGGCCAGCGACACCGCCGGCAGACCGAGCGAACGACGGTGCACCGCCAGAGCGTCCAGGTACGCGTTGCCCGCCGCATAGGCCGCCTGGCCCGCACTGCCGAACGTCCCGGCCATCGAGGAGAACAGCACGAACGCGTCGAGATCCTCGGCGGCCCGGTGCAGGTTCCACGCCGCGTCCGCCTTCGGACGCAGCACCGCCGACAACCGCTCGGGCGTCAGCGAACCGACCACCCCGTCGTCCAGCACACCCGCCGCATGGACCACCGCACGGATCTCGTGCCGGGCGAACAGCTCCACGACAGCGGCCTCCTCGGCCACATCACACGCCTCCACCACCACCGAAGCACCCAACTCCGCCAGCTCACCGATCAGTTCGCCGACCCCCTCGGCGGCCACACCCCGACGACTCACCAGCAGCAGACTGCGCACCCCGTGCTCACGCGCGAGGTGGCGCGCCACCAGCCGGCCCAGGCCGCCGGTGCCGCCGGTGATCAGGACCGTGCCCTCGCCCGGCCACACGGGCCGCTCGGGCCGCTCGGGCGTCGGCGAGGTGCGGGTGAGCCGGGCGGCGAGGACCTCGCCGTCGCGGACGAGCAGCTGCGGCTCGTCCACACCGAGGGCGGGCGACAGGTCGCCGCCCGGCAGGTCCACCAGGCCGAACCGGCCCGGCTCCTCGGACTGCGCCGACCGCACCAACCCCCGTACGGCGGCACCGGACAGGTCGCGCCCGTCCACCGCGCCGTCGGTCACGAAGACCAACCGGGAGGCGCCGAACCGATCCTCGGCCAGCCAGCCCCGCACCAGCTCCAGCGCCCACGCCGACCGCTCATGGACCTCGCCGACCGCCGACCGGACCACCACCACCGGCGGTACCTCGGCCGGCACCTCCGCCAGCGAACCGACCTCCACGAATGGCGCGGGCACCGGATCCACCGGTACCCAGTCCACCCGGAACAGGTCGTCCCGGCCCACCCGCGGCCCGGCCGCGAGCTGGTCGGCGGCGATCGGCCGCACCGTCAGGGCGCCGACCGACGCCACCGGGCGTCCCTCGGCGTCGGCGACGGCCACCGCCAGCGCCCCGGTGGCCGAGCGGGTCAGCCGCACCCGGACGGCCGTGGCCCCCGAGGCGTGCAGCGCCACGTCCTCCCAGGCGAACGGCACGCCCCCGCCCCCGCTCCCACCCGGCCCGGCCAGCGCGAAGCCGTGCAGGCAGGCGTCGAACAGCGCCGGGTGCAGACCGAACCCGTCGGCCTCGACGTTCTCGGGCAGCGCGACATCGGCGTAGAGCTCCTCGCCCCGCCGCCAGGCCGCCCGCAGACCCCGGAACGCCGGACCGTACCCGAACCCGGCCTCCGCCAGACCCTCGTACAGACCCGTCAGATCGACCGCCTCGGCACCGACCGGCGGCCACACGGAGGCGTCGAACACCGGCGGCACCGCACCCGCCCCCAGCACACCGCTCGCGTGCAGGGCCCAGACCGGTTCCGGGCCGGTGTCCGCCGTGGAGTGGATGCCCACGGCACGACGACCGGACGCGTCCGGCCCGGCCACCCGCACCTGGAGGCGGACCGGTCCGTCCGCCGGCAGCACCAGCGGTGCGCCCAGGGTGAGTTCCTCGACCCGGTCGCAGCCGACCTCGTCCCCGGCCCGCACGGCCAGCTCCACCAGCGCCGTGCCCGGCACCAGGACCGAGCCCAGCACGGCGTGGTCCGTCAGCCACCCCTGGGAGCGGGCCGACAGCCGGCCGGTGAACACCAGGCCGGTGGCGTCGGCCAGTTCGAGCGAACCGGTGAGCAGCGGGTGTCCGGCGTTCCTGAGCCCGGCGGACTCGGCCGTGGAGCCCGGGAGGGCCGGGGCGTCCGTCCAGTACCGGCGGTGCTGGAAGGCGTACGTCGGCAGCTCGATCCGGCGCGCGCCCGTCCCGGCGTGGAGGGCGGACCAGTCCACCGGTACGCCGAGCACGTGGAGGCGCGCCAGGGACTCGACGACGGTCCGTTCCTCGCCGTGTCCGCGGCGCAGCGTCGCGACCGCCTCGCCCTCGCCGTCCGGCAGCGCGTTCGCGGTGAGCGCGGTGAGGACGGCGTCGGGGCCGAGTTCCAGGTAGCGGGTCGCTCCGGCGGCCCGGAGGGTGCGCAGGCCGTCGGCGAAGCGGACCGTCTCGCGGACGTGCCGCACCCAGTACTCGGGCGAGCAGAGGTCCGCGCCCAGTCCGCCGGTCAGGTTGGAGACCACCGGGAGCGAAGGGGCGTTATACGTCAGGCCGTTGAGGACGGCGCGGAAGTCGTCCAGCATCGGGTCCATCAGCGGCGAGTGGAAGGCGTGCGAGACGGCCAGCCGGGTCGTCCTCCGCCCGGCGAACTGCCGGCCCAGCGCTTCGACGGCCTCCTCCGTTCCCGAGACGACCACCGAGGCCGGGCCGTTCACGGCCGCGATCGAGACCAGGTCGCCGAGCAGCGGCCGGACTTCGTCCTCCGTGGCCCGGACGGCGAGCATCGCCCCGCCGGACGGCAGCGCCCCCATCAGCCGACCGCGCGCCGCGACCAGCGTGCAGGCGTCCGCCAGTGAGAACACCCCGGCGACGTGCGCCGCAGCGATCTCACCGATCGAGTGCCCCGCCACGAACTCCGGCCGCACACCCAGCGACTCCAGCAACCGGAACAATGCGACCTCGACCGCGAACAGCGCGGCCTGGGCGCAGTCCGTCCGGTTCAGCAGTTCCTCGTCCGCGCCCCACAGCACGTCGCGCACCGGCAGCTCGAACCGCTCGCACACCGCGTCGAAGGTCGCCGCGAACACCGGGAAGCGGTCGTACAACTCCCGCCCTGTGCCGAGCCGTTGCGAGCCCTGGCCGGAGAACAGGAACGCCGTGCGCCCGGCCGTCGGGGTGCCGGCCGGCACCCGTCCGTCCGCGATCGCGCGCAGACCGGACCGGAGTTCCTCCACATCCGCGCCCACCACCGCCGCCCGGTGTTCGAGCACGGCCCGGGTCGTCGCCAGGGAGTACGCGACGTCCACCGGACGGGCGTCGCCGACCGCCGGGAGCAGCCGTGCGGCCTGCACGCACAGGGCCTCCGGGGTCGCGGCCGACAGCAGCCACGGGACGGCCCCGGGCTCGACCGGGGCCGCCGGGACGGCGTCGGCCGCCGGCAGGACGGCCGGGGCCTCCTCGATGATCACATGGGCGTTGGTGCCGCTGATGCCGAAGGAGGAGACGCCCGCACGACGGGGACGGTCGCCCGGAGCCCAGGCCCGGCGCTCGGTCAGCAGCCGGACGGCGCCGGCCGTCCAGTCCACCTGCGCGCTCGGCTCGTCGACGTGGAGCGTCGCGGGCAGTTCGCCGTGCCGCAGCGCGAGCACCGTCTTGATCACGCCGGCCACCCCGGCCGCGGCCTGGGTGTGGCCGATGTTGGACTTGACCGAGCCCAGCAGCAGCGGCCGTTCGCGGTCCTGGCCGTAGGCGGCGAGCAGGGCCTGCGCCTCGATCGGGTCGCCCAGCCTCGTCCCGGTGCCGTGCGCCTCCACCGCGTCGACCTGGTCGGCCCCGAGCCGCGCGTCGGCCAGCGCCTGCCGGATCACCCGCTGCTGGGACGGCCCGTTCGGCGCGGTCAGCCCGTTCGAGGCACCGTCCTGGTTGACGGCGCTCCCGCGCACCAGCGCCAGCACCGGGTGCCCGAGCCGCAGGGCGTCGGAGAGCCGTTCGACGACCAGGAATCCGGCGCCCTCGGCGAAGCCGGTGCCGTCGGCGGCGGAGGCGAAGGACTTGCAGCGCCCGTCGGGGGCGAGCGCGCCCTGACGGCCGAACTCGGCGAACACCCCGGGCGTGGCCATCACGGTCACGCCGCCGGCGATCGCGAGCGAGCAGTCGCCCTGCCGCAGCGCCCGGGCGGCCAGGTGCAGGGCGACCAGCGAGGAGGAGCAGGCGGTGTCCACCGCGACGGCCGGGCCCTCCAGACCGAGCTTGTACGAGACCCGGCCGGCCACCACGCTGCCGTTGCCGTCGCTGCCCGGGTAGTCGTGGTACATCACGCCGGCGAAGACGCCGGTGCGGCTGCCGCGCAGGCCGGTCGGGT
This sequence comes from Kitasatospora sp. NPDC089797, assembly GCF_040684795.1. Taxonomy (NCBI): domain Bacteria; kingdom Bacillati; phylum Actinomycetota; class Actinomycetes; order Kitasatosporales; family Streptomycetaceae; genus Kitasatospora; species Kitasatospora sp. NPDC089797. The sequence goes on from NZ_JBFBGS010000006.1 coordinate 95,749, forward strand.
CGATGCCCGCCCGTTCCAGGGCCTCCCAGGACAGCTCCAGGGTGAGCCGTTGCTGCGGGTCCATCGCCAGGGCCTCGCGCGGGGAGATCCCGAAGAAGTCGGGGTCGAACGCCGCGGCGCCGTCCAGGAATCCGCCCGCGAGGGCGTCGCCGACGGCGGACAGGTCCCAGCCGCGGTCGGCGGGGAACGGTGAGATCGCGTCCGCGCCGGAGGTCACCAGCTGCCAGAGTTCCTCCGGCGTGGTCACCCCGCCCGGGTAGCGGCAGGCCATGCCGACGATCGCGACCGGCTCGTGGCGGACGGTGGTCGGGGCCCCGGCGTCCGCCGTGGCCGGCAGGGCGTCGGCGGCGGGGCGGGGCCGGTCCTCGGCGAGGTCGAGCAGGGCGTCGACCAGGCCCGCGTCGCGCAGCCGGCGGGTCGGGATCGACTGCAATGCGGCGCGCAGTGCGGCCTCGGCGCCCGTTCCGTCGCCGTTCGCGGCTCCGGTGACCGCCCCCAGCTCGCCGAGGATGCAGTCGGTCACCGCCTCGGCGTTGGGGTGGTCGAAGGCGAGGGTCGCGGGCAGCCGCAGGCCGGTGAGGGTGTTGAGCTGGTTGCGCAGGTCGGTCGCGGCGAGCGAGTCGAAACCCAACTCCTGGAACGCGCGGTCCGGTTCGATCGCATCGCCGGACTCGTGCCCGAGCAGGGCCGCCACCCGGGCCCGGACGAGTTCCAGGACGCTTCGCCGCCGCTCGGCCTCCGGCAGCCCGGCGAGCCGGGCGGCGGGGCCGCCGACCGGCGCCGACGGCACCGGGGCGTGGGCCGCCGTGCGGCGGGCGGCCGGGACGAGGGCGCGCAGCAGGGCGGGGACGTCGTCGGTGCGGGTGCGCAGGGCGGCCCGGTCGACCCGGATCGGGACGACGGCGGCACGCCCGCTGCGCAGCGCGGCCGCGAACAGGGCCAGGCCGGCTTCGCGGGCGAGCGGCGGGACGCCCTGGGCGGCCATCCGGTGGCGGTTGAGCTCCCGCAGGTGCTCGCCGAGTCCGGCGCCGACGTCCCAGAGGCCGTAGGCCAGGGAGGTGGCGGGCAGGCCGAGGGCGTGGCGGTGGGCGGCGAGGGCGTCGAGGAAGACGTTCGCGGCCGCGTAGTTGCCCTGGCCCGCGGTCAGGACCAGACCACCGGCAGAGGAGAACAGGACGAAGGCCGTCAGATCCCGCCCCCGGGTCAGCTCATGCAGGAACCACGCGCCGTCGGCCTTCGGCGCCAGGACGGCATCCATCCGCTCGGACGTCAACGCACCCACCAGACCGTTGTCCCCGACCCCGGCCGCGTGCACGACCGCCGACAGCGCCGGAACCGCCGCCACCAGCGCCGCGACGGCGTCACGGTCGGACAGGTCGCAGGCCCGGACCTCGACGGACGCACCCGACGTCTCCAGCTCCGCCACCAAGTCGGCCGCGCCCGGCGCCTCCGGACCGCGACGACTGGTCAGCACCAGGCTCCGCACACCGCAGTCGGCCACCAGGTGACGGGCCACCACCGCCCCCAACCCGCCCGTGCCACCCGTGATCAGCACCGTGTCGCCCGCACCCACCGGCAACGAACCATCCGACACCGGCAGTTGGGCCAGCCGCGGCACCAGGACCGTCCCGCCACGAACAGCCGACTCCGGCTCACCGGTGACGACCACCTCCCCATCCGCATCCACGTCCAGCAACGCGAAACGACCCGGGTTCTCCGCCTCCGCGGACCGCAGCAGACCCCACACCGGAGCCTGCACCACCTCCACCGACTCACCCCCACGCACCGCCACCGCACCACGCGTCACCACCACCAACCGCGACCCCGCGAACCGCTCCTCCACCAACCAGCGCTGGACGACCCCCAGCACGGTGTGGACGTACGCACGGACGGCGGTCGGCACGTCCTCGGGCACCGGGAGGTCGCCGCAGTCGAGGACGACCACGGCGGGCACGGGCTCCGAGGAGCCGGAGACGTCCGCCCAGCGCGCCCAGGAGTCGGCCACGGCAGGCGGGTTCGGCAGCTCCGACCAGTCGACGCCGTACAGCGGGTCGGCCGAGCCCAGTTGGTCCGCCGACACCGCCCGGCCCACCATCGAGGCCACCGTCAGCACCGGGCCGCCCGTCGGGTCGGCGAGGTCCAGCCGCAGCCCGCCGTCGTCGAGCCGGACGATCCGCACCCGCACCGCCGAGGCACCGACGGCGGACCGCGACACCCCGGTCCAGGCGAACGGGATCACGGTCTCCCGCTCACCGCCGACCAGGATCGCCGCGTGCATCGCCGCGTCGAGCAGCGCCGGGTGGACCCCGAAGCCGTCGGCCTCGACGCCCTCCGGCAGCGCGACCTCGGCGAACAGTTCGTCGCCCCGGCGCCAGACCGCGCGGAGCCCCTGGAAGGCGGGACCGTAGCCGAACCCGGCCTCCGCCATCCGCTCGTACGCACCCTCCACGGGCAGCGGCTCCGCACCCACCGGCGGCCAGGGCGAAGCGTCGAACTCCGCAGCCCCGACGGCGCCTTCGGCCAGCGAACCCGTCGCGTGCCGCACCCAGGCCGCGTCCGGATCGCCGTCCGGCCGGGAGTGGATCCCCAGCTCACGGCGGCCCGCGGCATCCGGTCCGCCGACCCTCACATGGAGCTGGACGGCTCCCCGTTCGGGCAGCACGAGCGGCGCGGCGAGCGTCAGTTCCTCCAGCAGTTCGCACCCCGCCTCGGCGGCGGCGTGCAGCGCGAGCTCGACCAGCGCCGCGCCCGGTACGAGGACGGTGTCCAGCACCCGGTGGTCCGCCAGCCACGGGTGCGAGTCCGTCGACAGCCGACCGGTGAGCAGGAAGCCGTCCGTGTGCGACAGGTCGACGGACGCGCCGAGCAGCGGGTGGGCGACGGCACCGACGCCCGCCGCGCCCAGGTCGCCGCGCGGGGTCGTCGCGTCGAGCCAGTAACGGCGGTGCCGGAACGCATAGGTGGGCAGCTCGACCACCCGGGCACCGCGGCCCGCGAAGAAGGCCGACCAGTCCACCTCCGCCCCGGCCATGTGCAGTCGGCCGAGCGCGCCGACCAGGCCGGCCGGCTCGTCCCGGTCCGCGCCGCGCAGGGCGGCGACGACGCAGGTGCCGGCGGCGGTCGGGTCGTCGAGGACGCCCTGCGCCAGGTGGGTGAGGACGGCGTCGGGGCCGACTTCGAGGTACCGGCGGACGCCGTGGTGGTGGAGGGTGCGAAGGCCGTCGGCGAAGCGGACGGTCTCGCGGACGTGGCGCACCCAGTACTCGGGCGACGTGAACTCCGCGCCCAGCGTGCCGGTGAGGTTGGAGACGAGCGGGAGCGAAGGGGCCTGGTAGGTCAGGCTGTTGAGGACATCCCGGAAGTCGTCGAGCATCGGGTCCATCAGCGGCGAGTGGAAGGCGTGCGACACCCGCAGGCGCGTCGTCCGACGATCCGCGAAGTGCGCCTCGATCGCCGCCACCGCCTCCTCCGCACCGGAGACGACCACGGAGGTCGGACCGTTCACAGCGGCAACCGATCCGAACTCGCCCAGCAGCGAACGGACTTCCTCCTCCGTGGCCTGGACGGCGAGCATCGCCCCGCCGGACGGCAACGCCTGCATCAGACGGCCGCGCGCCGCCACCAGCGTGCAGGCGTCGGCCAGCGAGAACACCCCGGCGACATGGGCGGCAGCGATCTCGCCAATCGAGTGCCCGGCCACGAACTCCGGCCGCACACCCAGCGATTCCACCAGCCGGAACAGCGCCACCTCGACCGCGAACAACCCGGCCTGGGCGAACTCCGTCCGGTTCAGCTGCTCCTCGTCCGCACCCCAGACCACCTCGCGCACCGGACCGTCCAGCGCGGCGCACACCTCGTCGAAGGCCTCAGCGAACACCGGGAAGCGGGCGTACAACTCCCGCCCCATGCCCAGCCGTTGCGAGCCCTGCCCGGAGAACAGGAACGCCGTCGCCCCGCCCGCCCGGGCCGACGAGACGGCCGTGCCGGGGAGCAGGTCACCACGGCTCAGCGCGTCCAGCCCGGCCAACAGCTCCTCCCGGTCGGTACCGAGCAGCACCGCGCGGTGCTCCAGCGCGGGCCGCGTGGTCGCCAGGGAGTGGGCGACATCGTGGACGTCGAGGTCCGGGCGCGCGCCGAGGAAGGCCGCGAGCCGCCCGGCCTGCGCCCGCAGGGCGTCCGGGGTCGCCGCGGCGAGCAGCCACGGCAGGGTGCCCGACCCCGGTCGGTCGGCCGTCACATCGGGGACGGGCCCGGACGTCGGCTCGGGCCCCTGCTCGGACACCGCCTCGGGCCCCTGCTCGACGATCACGTGGGCGTTGGTCCCGCTGATCCCGAAGGCGGACACCCCCGCCCGCCGGGGACGGCCGGTCTCCGGCCAGTCCCGGGCCTCGGCGAGCAGCTCGACCGCCCCCTCGGACCACTCCACGTGCGGCGAGGGCCGGTCGATGTGCAGGGACTTCGGCAGGACGCCGTGCTGCATCGCCAGCACCATCTTGATGACGCCCGCCACACCGGCCGCCGCCTGGGCGTGCCCGATGTTGGACTTGACCGAGCCCAGCAGCAGCGGCAGTTCACGGTCCTGCCCGTACGTGGCGAGGAGCGCCTGCGCCTCGATCGGGTCACCCAGCGTCGTCCCCGTCCCGTGCGCCTCGACCGCGTCGACGTCCGCCGCCGACAGCCCCGCACTCGCCAACGCCTGACGGATCACCCGCTGCTGCGACGGACCGTTCGGCGCCGAGAAGCCGTTGCTCGCGCCGTCCTGGTTCACGGCCGTGCCCCGGATCACCGCCAGCACCCGGTGCCCGTTCCGCCGGGCGTCGGAGAGCCGCTCCACCAGCAGCACCCCGACGCCCTCGGACCAGCCGACGCCGTCCGCCGCGCCCGCGAACGCCTTGCACCGGCCGTCCGCCGACAGCCCGCGCTGCCGGGAGAACTCGATGAACATGCCCGGCGTCGCCATCACGGTGGCGCCGCCCGCGAGGGCCAGCGCGCACTCGCCGCTGCGCAGCGCCTGGACGGCCAGGTGCAGGGCGACCAGCGAGGAGGAGCAGGCGGTGTCCACCGTCACGGCCGGCCCCTCCAGGCCCAGCGTGTAGGACACCCGGCCCGAGACCACGCTGCCGCCGCTGGTGCCCGACGGGTTCGTGTGGAGCGCGTAGTCGTGGTACATCACGCCGGCGTAGACGCCGGTCCGGCTGCCGCGCAGGGACAGCGGGTCGATGCCCGCCCGCTCCAGCGCCTCCCAGGAGGTCTCCAGCAGCAGTCGCTGCTGCGGGTCCATGTAGAGCGCCTCGCGCGGGGAGATCCCGAACAGGCCGGGGTCGAAGTCGCCGGCGTCGTGCAGGAAGCTCCCGTGCCGGGTGTAGCTGCGGCCCTCCTTCCCGGGCTCGGGGTCGTAGAGGTTCCCGAGGTCCCAGCCGCGGTCGGTCGGCAACTCCGTCACCGTGTCGACGCCGTCCACCAGCAGCTGCCACAGCTCCTCGGGCGAGGCCGCGCCGCCGGGGTAGCGGCAGGCCATGCCGACGATGGCGATCGGCTCGCCGTCGGTGTCCGGGCGGGGCGGCCGGGCACCGTCCGGCGCCACGGCCCCGCCCGACCCGGCCAGGTCGAGGAGGTGCGCCGCCACGGCCCGCGCGTTGGGGTGGTCGAAGGCGAGGGTCGCGGGCAGCCGCAGGCCGGTGCGCTGGTGGAGGCGGTTGCGCAGGTCGGTCGCGGCGAGGGAGTCGAAACCCAGCTCCTGGAAGGCCCGTTCGGGCGTGATCTCCTCGGCGGAGGCGTGGCCGAGCACGGCGGCGACCTCCATCCGCACCAGCTCCAGCACCAGCCGGCGCCGCTCGGACTCCCCCAGCCCGGCGAGGCGCTGCGCGAGGCCGGTGCCGGTGGCGCGGCCGCTCGCGGGGAGCGCGGAGCGCCGGCGCGGGGCGGCGAGGGCGCGCAGCAGGGCGGGGACGTCGTCGGTGCGGGTGCGCAGGGCGGCCCGGTCGACCCGGATCGGGACGACGATGGCGCGCCCGCTGCGCAGCGCGGCCGCGAACAGGGTGAGGCCGGTCGCGTGGTCGAGGACGGGGACGCCCTGGCGGGCCATCCGCTGACGGTCGACCTCGGCGAGGTCGCGGCCGAGTCCGGCGCCGACGTCCCAGAGGCCGTAGGCCAGGGAGGTGGCGGGCAGACCGAGCGCGTGGCGGTGGGCGGCGAGAGCGTCGAGGAAGACGTTCGCGGCCGCGTAGTTGCCCTGACCTGCGGTCAGGACGAGACCGCCGACGGAGGAGAACAGGACGAAGGCCGTCAGGCCCCGCCCCCGGGTCAGCTCGTGCAGGAACCACGCACCATCGGCCTTCGGCGCCAGGACGGCATCCATCCGCTCGGGCGTCAACGCACCCACCAGACCGTTGTCCCCGACCCCGGCCGCGTGTACGACGGCCGACAGCGCCGGAACCGCCGCCACCAGCGCCGCGACGGCGTCACGGTCGGACAGGTCGCAGGCCCGGACCTCGACGGACGCACCCGACGTCTCCAGCTCCGCCACCAAGTCGGCCGCGCCCGGCGCCTCCGGACCGCGACGACTGGTCAGCACCAGGCTCCGCACACCGCAGTCGGCCACCAGGTGACGGGCCACCACCGCCCCCAACCCGCCCGTGCCACCCGTGATCAGCACCGTGTCGCCCGCACCCACCGGCAACGAACCCTCCGACACCGGCAGTTGGGCCAGCCGCGGCACCAGGACCGTCCCGCCACGAACAGCCGACTCCGGCTCACCGGTGACGACCACCTCCCCATCCGCATCCGCGTCCAGCAACGCGAAACGACCCGGGTTCTCCGCCTCCGCGGACCGCAGCAGACCCCACACCGGAGCCTGCACCACCTCCACCGACTCACCCCCGCGCACCGCCACCGCACCACGCGTCACCACCACCAACCGCGACCCCGCGAACCGCTCCTCCACCAACCAGTCCTGCACCGCGCTCAGCACGCGGTGCAGCACCACACGGACGGCGGCCGGGACGTCATCGGCCGGGGCCGGCAGGGTCGAGCAGTCCAGGACGACGGTGTCGGGCGCCGGTCCCTCGGCGGGCAGGTCATCCCAGGCGGTCCACGCTTGACCCGGGTCCGGGACGGCCGGCAGCTCCGACCAGTCGACCGCGTAGAGCGGGTCGGCCGAGCCCAGCTGGTCCGCCGACACCGCCCGCCCCCGCACGGCCTCCACCGTCAGCACGGGAGCGCCCGTCGGGTCGGCGAGGTCCAGCCGCAGCCCGCCGTCGTCGAGCCGGACGATCCGCACCCGCACCGCCGAGGCACCGACGGCGCGGAGCGCCGCCCCCGTCCAGGCGAACGGGACCACGGTGTCGTCGCTCGCCGCGTCCACGATGGCGACGTGCAGGGCCGCGTCCAGCAGGGCGGGGTGCACGCCGTAGCCGTCCGAGGAGATGCCCTCGGGGAGTGCGACGTCCGCGAACAGCTCGTTCCCACGCCGCCAGGCCGCCCGGAGCCCCTGGAAGGCGGGACCGTAGCCGAACCCGGCCTCCGCCATCCGCTCGTACGCACCCTCCACCGGCAGCGGCTCCGCACCCACCGGCGGCCAGGGCGAAGCATCGAACTCCGCAGCCCCGACGGCGCCTTCGGCCAGCGAACCCGTCACGTGCCGCACCCAGACCGCCTCCGGATCACCGTCCGGCCGGGAGTGGATCCCCAGCTCCCGACGGCCCGCGGCGTCGGGTGAGCCCACCCGGAGTTGGAGCTGCACGGCGCCCTGCTCGGGCAGCAGCAGCGGCGCGGCGAGCGTCAGCTCCTCCACCAGCTCACAGCCCGCCTCGGCGGCGGCCCGCAGGGCCAGTTCGAGCAGCCCGGCACCGGGCAGCAGCGCCCGGCCCCGCACCACGTGGTCGGCCAGCCACGGGAAGGCGGCCGTCGACAGGCGGCCGGTCAGGACCAGTCCGTCCTCGTCGGCCAGGTCGACGGCCGCACCGAGCAGCGGGTGGGTGGTCGCGGCGAGGCCGACGGAGCGGACGTCGCCGCTCTGCAGGGGACGCGGGGACGGCCAGAAGCGGCGACGCTGGAAGGCGTAGGTCGGCAGGTCGACGTGCCGGGCGCCGGTCCCGGCGAACAGGGCGGCCCAGTCGACCGACGCGCCGTGGACGTGGAGGGCGGCGAGGGCTTCGATGAAGGTGCGCTCCTCGGCACGGTTGCGGCGCAGGGCCGGGATCGCGAGGGTGTCGTCGGTCTCGGGGAGTGCGTTCGCGGCGAGGGCGGTGAGGACGGCGTCGGGGCCGAGTTCCAGGAACCGGGTGACGCCCGCCGCTGCCAGCGCGTGGATGCCGTCGGCGAAGCGGACCGTCTCACGGACGTGCCGCACCCAGTAGTCGGGCGAGCAGAGGTTCGCGCCGAGCGTGCCGGTGAGGTTGGAGACGACGGGGAGCGAAGGGGCCTGGAAAGTCAGGCTGTTGAGGACGGCGTGGAAGTCGTCGAGCATCGGGTCCATCAGCGGGGAGTGGAAGGCGTGGGAGACCCGCAGGCGGGTGGTCCTGCGGTCGGCGAAGTGGGCCTCGACCGTGGCGACTGCGGCCTCGGCGCCGGAGACGACCACGGAGGTCGGGCCGTTCACGGCGGCAAGCGCCGTGAACTCGCCGAGCAACGGCCTGACTTCCTCCTCGCTCGCCTGGACGGCGAGCATCGCCCCACCGGACGGCAACGCCTGCATCAGCCGACCTCGCGCCGCCACCAGCGTGCAGGCGTCGGCCAGCGAGAACACCCCGGCGACGTGCGCGGCCGCGATCTCGCCGATCGAGTGCCCGGCCACGAACTCCGGCCGCACACCCAGCGACTCGACCAGCCGGAACAGCGCCACCTCGACCGCGAACAACCCCGCCTGGGCGTAGTCCGTCCGGTTCAGCAGCTCCTCGTCCGCACCCCACACCACCTCCCGCAGCGGCAGCTCGAACTGCTCGCACACCGCATCGAACGCTGCTGCGAACACCGGGAAGCGGTCATACAACTCGCCTCCCATGCCGAGCCGTTGCGATCCCTGCCCGGAGAACAGGAACGCCGTACGGCCCTCGCCGGCCGTTCCCCGCGCCACCTCCACGCCGTCCACCAGCACCGCACGGTGCGCGAAACGCGACCGGCCGGTGAGCGTCAGTGCCACATCGAGTGCCGACAGCCCTTCGAGCTGGACGAGTTGTGCGGCCTGGGCGTCGAGCGCCGCTCCGGACTTGGCCGATACCACCCAGGGCATCGACCCCGGAACGGCCGAACCGTGGGGTACGGCCTCGGCCTCGGGTTCGGGGTCGGGCTGCTCCAGGATCACGTGGGCGTTGGTGCCGCTGATCCCGAAGGAGGACACCCCGGCCCGGCGCGGGTGGTCGGTGGCCGGCCAGGCGGTGGCGTCGGTCAGCAGCTCGACCGCGCCCGCCGTCCAGTCCACGTGTGCGGACGGCGCATCCACGTGCAGCGTGCGGGGAAGCGTTCCGTGCTGCATCGCCAGCACCATCTTGATTACGCCCGCCACACCGGCCGCCGCCTGGGCGTGCCCGATGTTGGACTTGACCGAGCCCAGCAGCAGCGGCAGTTCACGCTCCTGCCCGTAGGTCGCGAGCAGGGCTTGTGCCTCGATCGGGTCACCCAGCGTCGTCCCCGTCCCGTGCGCCTCGACGGCATCCACATCCGCCGCCGACAGCCCCGCACTCGCCAACGCCTGCCGGATCACCCGCTGCTGCGACGGCCCGTTCGGCGCCGTCAGCCCGTTCGACGCACCGTCCTGGTTCACCGCCGACCCGCGCAGCACCGCCAGCACCCGGTGCCCGTTCCGCCGGGCGTCCGAGAGCCGCTCCAACACCACCACCCCGACGCCCTCGCCCCAGCCCACCCCGTCCGCCGCCTGCGCGAACGACCGGCACCGCCCATCCGCCGACAGACCGCCCTGCCGCGAGAACTCCACGAAGGTGTTCGGCGTCGACATCACCGTCACCCCGCCGGCCAGCGCCAACGAGCACTCACCGCTCCGCAGGGCTTGCGCCGCCAGGTGCATCGCCACCAGCGAGGACGAGCACGCGGTGTCCACCGTCACCGCCGGACCCTCCAGTCCCAACGTGTACGACACCCGGCCCGAGGCCACACTCCCGGCGCTGCCGCTGCCCTGGTACCCCTCGAACTCGCCGCCACCGAGCAGGCTCGCGTAGTCCGCGTACATCACGCCCGCGAAGACGCCGGTCCGGCTGCCGCGCAGCGTCACCGGATCGATACCGGCCCGCTCGAACGCCTCCCAGGACGTCTCCAGCAGCAACCGCTGCTGCGCGTCCGTCGCCAGCGCCTCCCGCGGACTCATCCCGAAGAACTCGTGGTCGAACTCCCCCGCATCGTGCAGGAATCCGCCGGTGCGGGTGTACGAGGTGCCGGCGTGGTCCGGGTCCGGATCGTACAGCGTCTCGACGTCCCAGCCGCGGTCGGTCGGGAACTCCGACACCGCGTCCACCCCGTCCGCCACCAACCGCCATAGCTCCTCGGGCGAGGCGACGCCGCCGGGGTAGCGACAGGCCATCCCGACGATCACGACCGGGTCGTCCGACAGCACGGGCGCCACCCCGGGGACCTCGACGGCGCGCTCGGCGCCGAACAGGCCCTCCAGCAGGAAGCCCGCGAGCGCGTGGGCGGTCGGGTAGTCGAAGACGACGGTCGCCGGCAGCCGCAGGCCCGTCGCCGACCGCAGCCGGTTGCGCAGCTCCACCGCCGTCAGCGAGTCGAACCCGAGGTCCTGGAACGCCCGCGACGGATCCACCGCCGCACCGTCCTCGTGCCCCAGCACCGCGGCGATCCGGTCACGCACCAGCTCCAGTACCGCCGCATGCCGCTCGTCGCCGCCCAGGCCCGCGAGCCGCTGTGCCAGGCCCGCCGCCACGGCCGAACCGGCCACCGCCGCGCGCCGCACCCGTCCCCGGACCAGGCCCCGCAGCAGCGCGGGCACGTCGCCGTGCGCGGCCATCGCCACCGGGTCGAGGCGGACGGGCAGCACGGCCGGGTGGCCGGTGGTGAGTGCGGCGTCGAGGAGCGCGACGCCCTGGTCCGGGGAGATCGCCGGCAGGCCGAGCCGGGCGATGCGTTCGGCCTCGGCGCCGGTGAGGGTGCCGGTCATCCCGGCGACGCCGGACCACGGGCCCCAAGCCAGCGACACCGCCGGCAAGCCGAGCGAACGACGGTGCACCGCCAGGGCATCCAGGTACGCGTTGCCCGCCGCATAGGCCGCCTGACCCGCACTGCCGAACGTCCCGGCCATCGAGGAGAACAGCACGAAGGCGTCCAGGTCACCGGCCGCCCGGTGCAGGTTCCACGCCGCGTCCGCCTTCGGACGCAGCACCGACGACAACCGCTCGGAGGTCAGCGAACCGACCACCCCGTCGTCCAGCACACCCGCCGCATGGACCACCGCACGGATCTCGTACCGGGCGAACAGCTCCACGACAGCGGCCTCCTCGGCCACATCGCACGCCTCCACCACCACCGAAGCACCCAACTCCGCCAGCTCACCGATCAGTTCGCCGACGCCCTCCGCAGCCGCCCCCCGACGGCTCACCAACAGCAGACTGCGCACCCCGTGCTCCACCACCAGGTGTCGGGCCACGACCCGACCCAGACCACCCGTCCCACCGGTGATCAGGACCGTGCCCTCGCCGGGCCACACCACCGGTTCCGCTGCCGGCGCCGTGCGGACCAGCCGGGCGGCGTACAAGTCGTCCTCGCGGAGCAGGAGTTGCGGCTCATCCACACCCAGGGCGGCGGACAGCTCCCCCTCCCCGGCGAGGTCCACCAGACCGAACCGGCCCGGCTCCTCCGACTGCGCCGACCGCACCAGACCCCACAGCGCCGCACCCGCCAAGTCCCCGCCGTCCACCACGCCGGACGTCACGAACACCAACCGGGACCCGGCGAACCGCTCCTCCGCCAACCACCCCCGCACCAGCCCCAGCGCCCACGCCGACCGCTCATGGACCTCGCCGACCGCCGACCGGACCACCACCACCGGCGGCACCACCACCGGCACCTCCGCCAGCGACCCGACCTCCACGAACTCCGCCGACACCGCCCCCACCGGCACCCAGTCCACCCGGAACAACGCGTCCCGGCCGACAACCGACACCGCACCGGCCGACACCGGCCGGACGACCAGTGACCCGACCGACGCCACCGGGCGTCCCTCGGTGTCGGCGACGGCCACCGCCGTCCCACCACCCACCGCCGGCATCAGCCGCACCCGGACGGCCGTGGCCCCCGAGGCGTGGAGCGCCACGTCCTCCCAGGCGAACGGCACGCCCCCGCCGCCGCTCCCACCCGGCCCGGCCAGCGCGAAGCCGTGCAGACAGGCGTCGAACAGCGCCGGGTGCAGACCGAACCCGTCCGCCCCGACACCCTCCGGCAGCACGACCTCCGTGAACACCTCGTCACCCCGCCGCCAGGCCGCCCGCAGACCCCGGAACGCCGGACCGTACCCGAACCCGGCCTCGGCCAGACCCTCGTACAGACCCGTCAGGTCAACCGCCTCGGCACCGACCGGCGGCCACACGGAGGCGTCGAACACCGGCGGCACCGCACCCGCCCCCAGCACACCGCTCGCGTGCAGGGTCCAGTCGGCGCCCTCCTCGCCCTCCGGGCGGGCGTGCACGGTGACAGTGCGCCGCCCGGACGCGTCCGGCTCACCGACCCCCACCTGCACCCGGGCCCCGCCCCGCTCGGGCAGGACCAGCGGCGCGGCCAGGGTCAGTTCCTCCACCCGGTCGCAGCCGACCTCGTCCCCGGCCCGCACGGCCAGCTCCACCAGCGCCGTGCCCGGCACCAGCACCGACCCCTGCACCACATGGTCCGCCAGCCAGCCGTGCGTCCCGACCGACAGACGGCCGGTGAACAGGTGGCCGTCGGTGTGGACCAGCTCGACGGCGGCCCCGAGCAGCGGGTGCCCGGCGGCGACCAGGCCGGCCAGCCGGACGTCGCCGCCACGGCCCGGCGTCGCCGCCGGCCAGTACGGACGGTGCCGGAAGGCGTACGTCGGGAGGTCGACGTGCCGGGCGCCGGTGCCGGTGAACAGCGCGGACCAGTCGACGTCCGCACCGGAGACGTACAGCTGGGCCAGGGCTGTCAGCACGGTCGTGTCCTCGGGCCGGCCCTTGCGGAGTGCCGCGGCCAGCACGGCGTCACCGTCGAGCGAGGCGGCGGCCGTCGCGGTGAGGACGCCGTCCGGGCCGAGTTCCAGGAACCGGGTGACGCCCGCCGCCTCCAGTGCGCGGACGCCGTCGGCGAAACGGACGGCCTCGCGGACGTGGCGCACCCAGTACTCGGGCGAGCAGAGGTTCGCGCCGAGCGTGCCGGTGAGGTTGGAGATCACCGGGAGCGAAGGGGCTTGGTAGGTCAGGCCGTTGAGGACATCCCGGAAGTCGTCGAGCATCGGGTCCATCAGCGGCGAGTGGAAGGCGTGCGACACCCGCAAGCGGGTGGTCTTCCGGTCGGCGAAGTGCGCCTCGATCGCCGCCACCGCCTCCTCCGCACCGGAGACGACCACGGAGGTCGGACCGTTCACAGCGGCAACAGATATGAACTCGCCGAGCAGCGGCTCGACTTCCTCCTCCGAAGCCTGCACCGCCAGCATCGCCCCACCCGCCGGCAGCGCCGCCATCAGCCGCCCACGGGCCGAGACCAGTGCGCAGGCGTCCGCCAGCGAGAACACCCCGGCGATGTGCGCGGCAGCAATCTCGCCGATCGAATGCCCGGCCACGAACTCCGGCCGCACACCCAGTGATTCCACCAGCCGGAACAGCGCCACCTCGACCGCGAACAGCCCCGCCTGGGCGTAGTCCGTCCGATTCAGCAGTTCCTCGTCCGCGCCCCATACCACCTCGCGCAGCGGCAGCTCGAACTGCTCGCACACCGCGTCGAAGGCCGCCGCGAACACCGGGAAGCGGTCGTACAACTCCCGGCCCATGCCCAGCCTTTGTGATCCCTGCCCGGAGAGCAGGAACGCGGTCCGGCCCTCTCCGGCCGTTCCCCGCGCCACCTCCACGCCATCCACCAGCACCGCGCGGCACGGGAAGGACGACCGACCCGCCAGCGTGAACGCCACATCACCGGCGGAGAGTTCACGAGGCTCCGCCAGCCGTTCGAGCTGTGCGTCCAGCGCCTCCGCCGACTTCGCCGATACCACCCAGGGCATCGGCGCCGGAACGGCCGAACCGTGGGGTACGACCTCGGGGTCGGGCTGCTCCAGGATCACATGGGCGTTGGTGCCGCTGATCCCGAAGGAGGACACCCCCGCCCGGCGCGGGCGGTCGGTGGCCGGCCAGGCGGTGGCATCGGTCAGCAGCTCGACCGCGCCCGCCGTCCAGTCCACGTGTGCGGACGGCGCATCCACGTGCAGCGTGCGGGGAAGCGTTCCGTGCTGCATCGCCAGCACCATCTTGATCACGCCCGCCACCCCCGCAGCCGCCTGGGCGTGCCCGATGTTGGACTTGACCGAGCCCAGCAGCAGCGGCCGTTCACGCTCCTGCCCGTACGTCGCGAGCAGGGCTTGTGCCTCGATCGGGTCACCCAGCGTCGTCCCCGTCCCGTGCGCCTCGACGGCATCCACATCCACCGCCGACAGCCCCGCACTCGCCAACGCCTGCCGGATCACCCGCTGCTGCGACGGACCGTTCGGCGCAGTGAGCCCGTTCGACGCACCGTCCTGGTTCACCGCCGACCCGCGCAGCACCGCCAGCACCCGGTGCCCGTTCCGCCGGGCGTCCGAGAGCCGCTCCAGCACCACCAGGCCGACGCCCTCCCCCCATCCGACCCCGTCCGCCGCCTGCGCGAACGACCGGCACCGCCCGTCCGCCGACAGGCCGCCCTGCCGCGAGAACTCCACGAAGGTGCCCGGTGTCGACATCACCGTCACCCCGCCGGCCAGCGCCAGCGAGCACTCACCGCTCCGCAGGGCTTGCGCCGCCAGGTGCATCGCCACCAGCGAGGACGAGCACGCGGTGTCCACCGTCACCGCCGGACCCTCGAACCCGAAGGTGTAGGACACCCGCCCGGAGGCCACGCTGGGCGCGCTCCCGTTGCCCCGGAAACCCTCGAACTCCTCGCCGTCCAACAGCGAGCGGTAGTCCGTGTACATCACACCGGCGAACACACCGGTCCGACTGCCGCGCAACGCCACCGGGTCGATACCGGCCCGCTCGAACGCCTCCCAGGACGTCTCCAGCAGCAACCGCTGCTGCGCGTCCGTCGCCAGCGCCTCCCGCGGACTCATCCCGAAGAACTCGTGGTCGAACTCCCCCGCATCGTGCAGGAACGAGCCCATCCGGGTGGACGAGGTGCCCGGTGCCGACCGGTCCTCGCCGTGCAGCGCGTCGAGGTCCCAGCCGCGGTTCGTCGGGAACTCCGACGCCGCGTCCACCCCGTCCGCCACCAGGCGCCACAGCTCCTCGGGCGAGGCCACCCCGCCCGGGTACCGGCAGGCCATGCCGACGATCACGATCGGATCGTCCGACAGCACCGGCACCAGCCCGGGGGCCTCCACGGCGCGCTCGGCACCGAACAGGCCCTCCAGCAGGAAGCCCGCCAGCGCACCGGCCGTCGGGTAGTCGAACACCAGCGTCGTCGGCAGCCGCAGGCCGGTCGCCGACCGCAGCCGGTTGCGCAGCTCGACCGCCGTCAGCGAGTCGAACCCGAGGTCCTGGAACGCCCGCGACGGATCCACCGCCGCACCGCCCTCGTGCCCCAGCACCACGGCGACCTGCTCGCGCACCAGCTCCAGCACCGCCGCCCGCCGACCGTCACCGCCCAGGCCCGCGAGCCGCTGCACCAGCGCCGCCGACCCGGCCGGCGCCGCCGCCACGGCCCGCCGGACCCGGCCGCGCACCAGGGTGCGCAGCAGCGCGGGGACCGGCTGCCGGTCCCGCAGCACGGCGAGGTCCAGCCGCACGGGCAGGATCACGGGCTCGCCGGCCGCGAGCGAGGCGTCGAACAGGGCCGCGCCCTCGGCGGGGGTCAGCTCCGGCAGGCCGGAGCGGGCGATCCGGTGCAGGTCGACCTCGGCGAGGGTGGCGGTCATGCCGCCGTCGCGGGTCCACGGGCCCCAGGCCTGGGAGACGGCGGGCAGGCCGAGCGAACGGCGGTGCACCGCCAGGGCGTCCAGGTAGGCGTTGCCCGCCGCGTACGCCGCCTGGCCCGGGCCGCCGAACACGCCGGAGACCGAGGAGAACAGCACGAAGGCCGCCAACTCCCGATCCCTGGTGGCCTGGTGGAGGTTCCACGCGGCGTCCGCCTTCGGGCGGAGGACGGCCGACAGCCGCTCGGGGGTCAGTGAGCCGACCACCCCGTCGTCCAGCACACCCGCCGTGTGGACCACCGCACGGATCTCGTGCCGGGCGAACAGCTCCGCGACGGCGGCCTCCTCGGCCACGTCGCACGCCTTCACCACCACCGAAGCACCCGACTCGGCCAGCTCGTCGACCAGGTCGCCGACACCCTCGGCCGCCGCCCCCCGACGGCTCACCAGCAGCAGACTGCGCACCCCGTGCTCCACCACCAGGTGCCGGGCCACGACCCGACCCAGACCACCCGTCCCACCGGTGATCAGGACGGTACCGTCACCGGCCCAGGCCACGGGCTCGTCCGCCACTCGGGCGGCACGCGCCAGCCGGGCGGCCAGCACCCGACCGTCCCGGACCAGCAGTTGCGGCTCGTCCACGCCCAGGGCGGCGGACGGCTCGCCCTCCCCGGCGAGGTCCACCAGACCGAACCGGCCCGGCTCCTCCGACTGCGCCGACCGCACCAGACCCCACAGCGCCGCACCCGCCAGATCGTCCCCGTCCACCACACCCGACGTCACGAACGCCAGCCGGGACCCGGCGAACCGCTCCTCCGCCAACCACCCCCGCACCAGCCCCAGCGCCCACGCCGACCGCTCGTGCACGTCCCCGGCCGCCGACCGGACCACCACCACCGGCGGCACCACCACCGGCACCTCCGCCAGCGACCCGACCTCCACGAACTCCGCCGACACCGCCCCCACCGGCACCCAGTCCACCCGGAACAACGCGTCCCGGCCGACAACCGACACCGCACCGGCCGGGGCCGCCGCGCGCAGCGCCAGCGCTCCGACCGAGGCCACCGGCAGGCCCTCGGTGTCGGCGAGTGCCACCGCGACGGACTCCTCGCCGGTCCGGGTGACCCGTACCCGCACCGCCGAGGCGCCGGAGGCGTGCAGCGACACGTCCTCCCAGGCGAACGGCACCAGGCCGTGCGGCAGGCCGTTCACGGCCGTGACGTGCAGGGCCGCGTCCAGCAGCGCCGGGTGCAGACCGAAGCCGGCGGCCTCCACGCCCTCCGGCAGCGCGACCTCGGCGAACACCTCGTCGCCGCGCCGCCAGGCGGCCCGCAGGCCCCGGAACGCCGGGCCGTAGGCGTACCCGCCGTCCGCCATGCCCTCGTACAGGCCGGTCAGGTCGACCGCCTCGGCGCCCATCGGCGGCCAGGTCGAGGTGTCGAAGGCCGTACGGGCGTCGCCCACCGCCAGCACGCCGGTCGCGTGCTGGTCCCAGGCGGGGCCGTCGGCCCCCTCGGGGCGGGAGGCGACCACGAAGGTGCGCCGGCCGTCGTCGTCGGCCGCGCCGACCCGCAGTTGCAGTCGGACGCCGCCCTGCTCGGGCAGGACCAGCGGCGCGGCCAGGGTCAGTTCCTGGACGCGGTCACAGCCGGCCTCGTCGCCCGCCCGGACGGCCAGTTCGAGGAAGGCCGTGCCGGGCAGCAGGACGTCGCCCCGGACGACGTGGTCGGCGAGCCAGGGGTGGGACTGCCGGGAGAGCCGGGAGGTGAACACCAGGCCGCCGTCGTCGGAGAGTTCGAGGGCGGTGGCGAGCAGCGGGTGGGCGACGGCGGCGAGGCCGGCGGCGCCGAGGTCGCCGGTGGTGGCCGGGGCGGCGGTGGGCCAGTAGCGGCGGTGCTGGAAGGCGTAAGTGGGCAGGTCCACCGTACGGACGGCGCTGCCGCCGAACAGGGCGGCCCAGTCGACGGGCGCGCCGGTGACGTACAGCCGGGCGAGCGCGGCGAGCAGCGCGGACTCCTCGCCCTGGTCCTTGCGGAGCAGCGCGGCGGCCACGGCGTCACCGTCGAGGGAGCCCGCCGCCAGTGCGGTGAGGACGCCGTCCGGGCCGAGTTCCAGGAACCGGGTGGCCCCGGCTGCCTCCAGCGTGCGGACGCCGTCGGCGAAGCGGACGGCCTCGCGGACGTGGCGCACCCAGTACCCGGGGGACGCCAGGTCCGCTCCCAGGCCACCGGTCAGGTTGGAGACCACCGGGATCGACGGCGTCCGGAACGACAGGCCGTCGAGGACCTCCCGGAACGCGTCCAGCATCGGGTCCATCAGCGGTGAGTGGAAGGCGTGGGACACCCGCAGCCGGCTGGTCCTCCGGTCGGCGAAGTACGCCTCGATCGCCGCCACGGCCGCCTCGACGCCCGACACGACCACCGCCGTCGGGCCGTTGACCGCCGCGAGCGCGACGAACTCGCCCAGCAGCGGCCGCACTTCCTCCTCGCTCGCCTGGACGGCGAGCATCGCCCCACCGGCGGGCAACACCTGCATCAGCCGACCGCGCGCCGCCACCAGCGTGCAGGCGTCCGCCAGCGAGAACACCCCCGCCACATGCGCGGCAGCCACCTCACCGATCGAGTGCCCCGCCACGAACTCCGGTTCCACACCGAGTGATGCGAGCAGCCGGAACAGCGCCACCTCGACGGCGAACAACCCCGCCTGGGCGTAGTCCGTCCGGTTCAGCAGTTCCTGATCGTCACCCCACACCACCTCCCGCACCGGCAGCTCGAACTGCTCGCACACCGCGTCGAACGCCGCCGCGAACACCGGGAAGCGGTCGTACAACTCCCGCCCCATGCCCAGCCGTTGCGACCCCTGCCCGGAGAACAGGAACACCGTCCCCCCGCCCCGGACCGCGCCTTCGACCAACCCGGCCGCAGCGCCGCCGTCGCCGCCACCGTCGCCCGCGGCGACCGCCGCGAGCCCGCGCAGCAGCGCCTCCTGGTCCGAACCCAGCACCACGGCACGGTGGTTGAGCGGTGACCGGCTGGTCGCCAACGACCACGCCAGGTCCCCGGCGGGCAGCCCGGCCGCGCCGTCCAGCAGCCGGGCGGCCTGGGCGCGCAGCGCCTCCCCGGTCCGGGCGCCGAGCACCCAGGGCAGCACGGTCGGCGCCACCGACCCCGCCACCGGCCCCGCCTCCTCGGCCGTCTCCTCGGCCTGTTCCAGCACCACGTGGGCGTTGGTGCCGCTGATCCCGAACGCCGAGACCCCCGCCCGGCGCGGCCGTCCCGTCTCCGGCCAGTCCCGGGACTCGGCCAGCAGCTCGACCGCCCCCTCCGACCAGTCCACGTGCGACGAGGGCGCGTCCACGTGCAGGGTGCGCGGCAGGACGCCCGCGCGCAGCGCCATGACCGTCTTGATCACGCCCGCGACACCGGCCGCCGCCTGGGCGTGCCCGATGTTCGACTTGACGCCGCCGAGGTACAGCGGCCGGTCAGCGGGCCGGTCCCGGCCGTAGGTGGCGAGCAGGGCCTGGGCCTCGATCGGGTCGCCCAGGGTGGTGCCGGTGCCGTGCGCCTCGACGGCGTCGACCTGGTCGGGGGTGAGCCGGGCGTCGGCCAGGGCGGCCCGGATGACCCGCTGCTGGGAGGGCCCGTTGGGGGCGGTCAGCCGACTGCTGGCGCCGTCCTGGTTGACCGCCGTGCCACGGACGACGGCCAGTACCCGGTGGCCGTTCCGCCGGGCGTCCGACAGCCGCTCCACCAGCAGGACGCCGACGCCCTCGGCCCAGGAGGTGCCGTCCGCCGCTTCCGCGAACGGCTTGCACCGCCCGTCGGGGGCCAGTCCGCGCTGGCGGGAGAACTCGGTGAACAGCCGGGTGGTGGGCATGACGGCGACGCCGCCCGCGACGGCCAGCGAGCATTCGCCGGACCGCAGCGCGCGGACCGCGAGGTGGAGCGCGACGAGGGCGGAGGAGCAGGCGGTGTCGACGGTGACCGCCGGGCCCTCCAGGCCGAGGGTGTAGGAGATCCGGCCCGAGAGCACGCTGACGGCCCCGCCGGTGAGCAGGTGCCCCTCGGTCTCCTCGGTCTGCCGGGCGAGCGAGCCGTAGTCGGTGTCGGCACCGCCGATGAACACGCCGGTGTCGGTGCCGCGCAGCGCGGCGGGGGCGATCCGGGCGTGTTCGATCGCCTCCCAGGAGGTCTCCAGCAGGAGCCGCTGCTGGGGGTCCATGGCGAGGGCCTCGCGCGGGGCGATCCCGAAGAGTTCGGCGTCGAAGTCGGCCGCGCCGGCCAGGAATCCGCCGTGCCGGACGTAGCTCTTGCCGGGGGTGCCGGGGGTGGGGTCGTAGAGCGCCGCGGTGTCCCAGCCGCGGTCGGCCGGGAGGTCGCCGATGGCGTCGGTGCCGTCGGCGACCAGCCGCCACAGGTCGCCCGGGGTGCGGACGCCGCCGGGGTAGCGGCAGGCCATGCCGATGATCGCGATCGGTTCGGTGTCCCTGGCCTCGACGGACTCCAGCCGCAGCCTGGTCCGCCGCAGGTCCGCGGTGACCTTCTTGAGGTAGTCGCGGAGCTTGTCCTCGGAGGTGCTGGCCATGGGTGGGAAACCTCGCAGTTCGGAAGGGCGGTACGGGTCGGCGGCCGGTGGCGCGGCGGGCACGGGGGCGGGGCGGCGGATGCCCCCGCGGCGGTCAGGCGAGGCCGAGTTCGCGGTCGATCAGGTCGAACATCTCGTCGTCGGTGCTGCCGTCGAGGCCGGTGTCCGGGGCGGCGCCGCCGCCGGCCGGCTCCGCCGCGCCGTCGTCGAGCCGCCACTGGAGGTTCCTGAGCCGGGTGAGCAGCCGGGCCCGGGCGTCCGGGTCCAGGTCGGCGCCGGTCAGCGCGGTGTCGAGCGCGGTCTCCAGCCCGTCCAGTTCGGCGAACACGGGCCGGGCCGGGGCCGCGGGCTCCGTCGCCGCACCGAGCAGTGCGCGCAGCCGGGCGGCCAGGGCGACGGGTGACGGGTGGTCGAAGATCGTGGTGGTGGGCAGCCGCAGCCCGAGCTCGGCGTTCAGCCGGTTGCGCAGTTCGACGGCGGCCAGCGAGGACATGCCGTGGTCGAGGAAGCCGCGTTCCGGTTCGACCGCGTCGGGTGACGGGTGGCCGAGCACGGCGGCCAGATGGCCGACGACCAGGCTCTGGAGCAGCTGCTCCTGCTGCGCGGCACCGAGGCCGGCCAGCCGGTCCGGGACGCCCGGGCCGCCGCCGGAGGCGAATCCGGCGGTTCCGGCGGACCCGGCGGCGGTGCGCCGGGCGGTGGCGCGCCGGGGCAGCAGGTCGGCGAAGAGCGGCGGTGCACCGGCCGTGGCGAGGGCGTAGCGGTCGAGCCGTACGGCGGCCAGGTGCGGCCGGTCCACGCTGCGCGCGGCGTCGAGCAGGGCGAGGCCCCGGGCGGCCGTGAGCGGCAGCATGCCGGAGCGGGCGAAGCGGGCGATGTCCACGGCGTCCAGCCTGGACGTCATCGCGCTCGATTCTCCCCAGTATCCCCAGCCGAGCGAGACCGCCGGGCGGCCCTCGGCCCGGCGGCGGTGGGCCAGGGCGTCGAGGAAGGCGTTGGCGGCCGCGTAGTTGGCCTGGGCCGGTCCGCCGGCGGTGGCGGCGAAGGAGGAGAACAGGACGAAGGCGGAGAGGTCAAGATGGGCCGTCGCGCGGTGCAGCTGCCAGACGGCGTCCACCTTGGGACGCAGGACCTCGGTGAACTGCTCGTCCGTCAGGTCGGCGAACAGCCCGTCGTGCAGGACGCCGGCGGCGTGCACCACTCCGGTGAGCGGGTGCTCGGCCGGGACGGCGGCGAGCAGGGCGGCCAGGGCGGCCGGGTCGGCGGTGTCGCAGGCGGCGAGGGTGACGTGGGCGCCGAGGGCGGTCAACTCCTCGCTCAACTCCGCTGCGCCGGGCGCCTGGTGACCCCGGCGGCCGACGAGCAGCAGGTGGCGGACGCCGTGGGCGGTGACCAGGTGGCGGGCGACCAGGGCGCCGAGGGTGCCGGTGCCGCCGGTGATCAGGACGGTGCCGTCCGGGGTCCAGGACCACGCCGGACGGTCGGCGGAGCCGGGCCCGGAGTCGGGCGCGGTCGCCGGGGCGGGCGCGGGCAGCGGGCGCAGCCGGGGGGCCGTCACCGTGCCGCGCCGGACGGCGAGCCGGGGCTCGTCGGGGACGGCCAGGGCGGCGGCCAGCGCCGTCTCGGAGGCCGGGTCGTCGTCCAGGTCGAGCAGCAGGAAGCGGCCGGGCTCCTCGGCCTGGGCGGAGCGGATCAGTCCGTGCACGGCGGCCTGGGCGAGGGCGGTCACGTCCTCGTCGGGGGTGGTGGCCTCGGCGCCCCGGGTGAGCAGGACGAGCCGGGAGCCGGCCAGCCGGGGTTCGGCGAGCCAGTCGCGGGCGAGCCGGTGGGCGGCCCGGACGGCCCGGTGGGCGGCGGTGGCGGGGTCGTCGCCGTCGACGGCGGTGAGGCGGGTCAGGACGGTGTCGGGCACGGGGGCACCGGCGTCCAGGGCCGCGGTGAGGGCGGCCAGGTCGGCGTGGCCGGGGGCGTGCGGGGTGTCGTCCGTACCATCCGTGCCGTCCGTACCGTCCGTGCGCTCCGCGCCGTCCGCGCCCAGGAGGACGACGGTCCCGCGCGGTTCGCCGGGGGTGACGGGGCACCACTCGACCGCGTGGAGCGGGTCGACCTCGGGGCCGATCCGGTCGGTGGCGAACGGGCGGACGGTGACGGCCTCGGCGGTGAGCACGGGGGCGCCGTCGGCGTCCACGGCGCTGAGCGCGTGGCTGCCGTCGGGGCGTGCGGTGAGCCGCACCCGGAGCCGGGTGGCGCCGGTGGCGTGCAGGGTGACGCCGCGCCAGTCGACGGGCTGGCCGGCGGCCCCGCCCCGGGTGGTCGCCAGCACGGCCTGGAGCAGGGCGGGGTGGAGCCGGAAGCCGGCCGCCTCGGCCCGGTGCTCCTCCGGCAGGGCGACCTCGGCGTCGAGGGTGTCGCCGTCCGGCCGGAGCGCCCGGAGGGTGCGGAACCGCTCGCCGTACTCCTCCGGCTCGGTGCCGGCCCCGGTGCCCGGCGGCAGGGCCTCGTCCGTGGGCCGGTCGCCCGGGTGCCCGTCGGTGGCCGCTCCGGGGGCCGCTCCGGGGGCGAGGGCGCCGGTGGCGTGCACGGTCCACGGGGCGTCGGCGGCAGCCTCCGTGCGGCGGGCGTGGACGGTGAGCGGCCGGCGGCCGTCGTCGGAGGCCGGGCCGACGGTGAGCTGGAGGTCGAGGGCGCCCTGCTCGGGCAGCACCAGCGGGGCGCGTTCGGTGAGTTCGGCGACGGTCGGGCAGCCGGCCTCGTCGCCGGCCCGGACGGCCCAGTCGAGCAGGGCGGTGCCGGGGAGGACGGCGGTGCCGCGCACCCGGTGGTCGGCCGTCCACGGGTGGGTCGCGGTGCCGATCCGGCCGGTGAGCAGGACGGTGTCGCCGCCCGCGAGGTGGACGGCGCGGTCGAGCCCGGCCGGGTCGGCCGCACCGGCCGCGGAGGTGGACCGGGCGAGCCAGTAGCGGCGGCGCTGGAAGGCGTAGGTCGGCAGGTCCACCGGGCGGCCGCCGGTCAGGGCGGGGCTCCAGTCGATCCGCACCCCGTGGACGTGCGCCTCGGCCAGCGAGGCCAGCAGTCGGGCGGGGCCGCCGTCCGCGCGCCGGACGGTGCCGAGCACCACCGCCCGGGCGCCGGCGTCGGCGACGGTGTCCTCGACGGCCATGGTGAGCACGGGGTGCGGACTGCATTCGAGGAAGGCGTCGTGGCCCTGGGCGAGCAGGGCGCGGACGGACTCCTCCAGACGGACGGTGCGGCGCAGGTTGCGGTACCAGTAGCCGGCGTCCAGCGGGGTGTCGCCGAGCCGGTCGGCGGTGACGGTGGAGAAGAACGGGATCCGGGCCGGGCGGGTGGTGATCCCGGCGAGCTCGGTGAGCAGGGTCTGTTCGATCCGCTCGACCTGGGCGGAGTGCGAGGCGTAGTCGACGGGGATCCGCTTCGCCCGGACGCCGTCGTGCGCGCAGCCGGCCAGCAGCGCGTCGAGGGCCTCGGGTTCGCCGGACACCACCGTCCCGGCGGGTCCGTTGGCGGCGGCGACCGAGATCCGGCCGCCGTACGGCTCGATCCGGGCGAGCACCTCGGCGTGCGGCTGCGGGACCGACACCATGCCGCCGTGGCCGGACAGTTCGCGGGCGATGGCCCGGCTGCGCAGGGCGACCACCCTGGCACCGTCGTCGAGGGAGAGCGCGCCGGCCACGCAGGCGGCGGCGATCTCGCCCTGGGAGTGGCCGAGGACGGCGGCCGGGGTGACGCCGCGGGCCTGCCAGCAGGCGGCGAGGCCGATCATGGTGGCCCAGAGCGCGGGTTGGGCGACGTCGACCCGGTCCAGCGACGGGGCGTCCGGCGCACCGCGCAGGACGGCGCTCAGCGACCAGTCCGTCCAAGGCGCGAGGGCCCGTTCGCAGGCGGCCACGGTGTCGGCGAACTCCGCTGAACTGTCGAGGAGTTCGGCCCCCATGCCGGTCCACTGGGAGCCCTGGCCGGGGAACAGCAGGACGACCCGGCGGTCCCGCCCCGCGGTGTGCCGGCCGGTGACCAGGCCGGGAGCGGGGGCGCCGTCGGCGAGGGCGGCCAGACCGGCACGCAGTTCCTCGGGGCCGGTGCCGAGCACGGCGGCGCGGTGCTCCAGCAGGGCGCGCCGGGTGGCGAGCGCGTGGGCGAGGTCGAGCGGGGCGGGAGCGGCGCCGGGGAGGGCGTCGAGGTGGTCGAGCAGGGCGCGGGCCTGGCCGCGCAGCGCCTGGGCCGTGCGGGCGGAGAGCAGCCAGGGCAGCGGCACCGGCGCGTCGACGGCGACCGGGTCACTGACGGCCGGGTCGCTGACGGCCGGCTCCGCAACTGCCGGCTCCGGAACGGCCGACTCGAAAACGGGAGGTTCGGTGACGGCCGGCTCGGGGGCCGCTTCGAGCAGCACATGGACGTTGGTACCGCTGAGCCCGAAGGAGGACACCCCCGCCCGCCGCGGCCGCCCGGTCTCCGGCCAGGCGCGGGCCTCGGTGAGCAGTTCCACCGCACCCTGCGACCAGTCCACGTGGCCGGTGGGCCGGTCGATGTGCAGGCTCGGCGGGAGGACGCCGTGCCGCAGGGCGAGCACGGTCTTGATCACCCCGGCGACCCCGGCGGCGGCCTGGGTGTGCCCCAGGTTGGACTTCACCGAGCCGAGCAGCAAAGGGAGTTCACGGTCCTGCCCGTACGTCGCCAGCAGCGCCTGGGCCTCGATCGGGTCGCCCAGCCGGGTCCCGGTGCCGTGCGCCTCCACCGCGTCCACCTCGGCGGCCGAGAGCCCGGCGTCGGCCAGCGCCGCCCGGATGACCCGCTGCTGGGACGGGCCGTTCGGGGCGCTGAGCCCGTTGCTGGCGCCGTCCTGGTTGACGGCGGAGCCGCGTACCACCGCCAGCACCCGGTGCCCGTTGCGCCGGGCGTCCGACAGCCGCTCGACCAGCAGCACGCCGACGCCCTCGGCGAAGCCGGTGCCGTCGGCGGCCTCGGCGAAGGGCTTGCAGCGCCCGTCGGCGGCCAGCCCGCGCTGGCGGGCGAAGTCGACCGGGATCATCGGCGTGGACATCACGGTCACCCCGCCGGCCAGGGCGAGGGTGCACTCGCCGCCGCGCAGCGCGCGCACGGCCAGGTGCAGGGCGACCAGCGAGGAGGAGCAGGCGGTGTCCACCGTCACCGCCGGGCCCTCCAGGCCCAGGGTGTAGGCGACCCGGCCGGAGGCGACGCTGACGGCGTTGCCGGTGTTGACGTACGGCGCGGACTCCTCGGGGATGCGGGTGACCCGGTCGAGGTAGTCACTGGCGGACAGGCCCGCGAACACCCCGGTGCGGCTGCCGCGCAGCGTGCCCGGGTCGAGGCCCGCGCGCTCCACCGCCTCCCAGGCGGTCTCCAGCAGCAGCCGCTGCTGCGGGTCCATGGCGAGCGCCTCGTGCGGGCCGATGCCGAAGAAGTCGGCGTCGAAACCGGCGGCGTCGTCGAGGAAGCCGCCCTGGCGGGTGCGGGAGGAGTCGGGGTGGTCGGGGATGCCGTCGTAGAGGTGGTCGAGGTCCCAGCCGCGGTCGGCGGGGAAGTCGGCCACGGCGTCGGCGCCGTCGGCCAGCAGGGCCCACAGTTGCTCGGGGGAATCGACGCCGCCGGGAAAGCGGCAGGCCATGCCGATGATCGCGACCGGTTCGTCGGCGGCGCCCGGCGCGCCGCCGGTCGCGGGGCCGGTGGCCGGCCCGCCGAGGGCCTCGGCCAGGTGGGTGGCGAGCGCCCCGGGGGTGGGGTGGTCGAAGACCAGGGTCGCGGGCAGCCGCAGGCCGGTGGCGGTGGCGAGGCGGTTGCGCAGTTCGACGGCGGTCAGCGAGTCGAGGCCGAGGTCGCGGAACGGCCGGGCGGCGTGCACCTGTTCGGCCGTGCGGTGGCCGAGGACGGCCGCCGCGCAGCCGCTGACCAGGTCGAGCAGCGCCGCGTGGCGCTCCGCCGGGCCGAGCCCGGCCAGCCGGGCGGGCAGCCCGCCCGGCCCGTCGGCGGTCGGCCCGGACCGGGCGGTGCGGCGGGTCCGGCCGCGGGCCAGGTCCCGGAGCAGCGGCGGGAGTTCGGCGGCCGCGCGGGTGCGCAGCGCCGCGGTGTCCAGCCGGACGGGCACCAGCAGGGCGCGGCGGGCGGCGAGGGCGGCGTCGAACAGGGCGAGGCCGTCGGGGGTGTCGAGGGTCAGCGCCCCGGACTGCTCGGCGCGGGCCCGGTCGGCCGCCCCGAGGTGGGCGGTCATGGTGCTGGCCCGGGCCCACAGGCCCCAGGCGAGCGAGGTCGCGGGCAGGCCGGCGGCCCGGCGGTGCTGGGCGAGGGCGTCGAGCCAGCTGTTGGCGGCGGCGTAGCCGCCCTGGCCGGGCGGGCCGAAGACGCCGGCGGCGGAGGAGAACAGGACGAAGTCGGCGAGGTCGAGGCCGCGGGTGAGGTCGTGCAGGTGCCGGGCGGCGTCGGCCTTGGGACGCAGCACGGTGGCGAGCCGTTCGGGGGTGAGGGCGGCCACCACGCCGTCGTCCAGGACGCCGGCGGCGTGCACGACGGCGGTCAGCGGGTGCCGGGCGGGCACGGCGGCCAGCAGGGCGGCCAGCGCGGCGCGGTCGGCGGTGTCGCAGGCGGCGACCGTGACCTCGGCCCCGGAGGCGGTCAGTTCCTCGCTCAACTCCTTTGCCCCGGGGGCCTGGAGGCCGCGGCGTCCGGCCAGCAGCAGGTGCCGCACGCCGTGCCGGGCGACCAGGTGGCGGGCGAGTTCGCCGCCGAGGGTGCCGGTGCCGCCGGTGATCAGGACGGTGCCCTCGCGGTCCCAGGGGCGGGGCACGGTGAGCACGATCTTGCCGGTGTGCCGGGCCTGGGCCATGTGCCGGAAGGCCTCCCGGGCGTGGGTGACGTCCCAGCAGGTGAGCGGGAGCGGCCGCAGGGCGCCCCGCTCGAAGAGGTCGACCAGTTCGGCGAGCATCTGTCCGATCCGCTCCGGGCCGGCCTCCTGGAGGTCGAAGGCGCGGTAGCGGGCGCCGCCGTGGTCGGCGGCGACCTGGTCGGCGTCCCGGACGTCGGTCTTGCCCATCTCGATCAGCCGGCCGCCGGGGGCGAGCAGGCGCAGCGAGGCGTCGACGTACTCCCCCGCGAGGGAGTTGAGCACCACGTCGACGCCGGCGCCGCCGGTGGCGGTGCGGAAGCGGTCCTCGAAGTCGAGGCTGCGGGAGGAGGCGACGGCGTCGGCGGGCAGGCCGTCGGCGTGCAGCAGGTGCTGCTTGGCCCCGCTGGCGGTGCCGTACACCTCGGCGCCCCAGTGCCGGGCGAGTTGGACGGCGGCCATGCCGACGCCGCCGGTGGCGGCGTGGACGAGCAGGCGTTCGCCGGCCCGGAGTCCGGCGAGGTCGCGCAGCGCGTAGTAGGCGGTGAGGAAGGCGACGGGGACGGACGCGGCCCGGGCGAAGGTCCAGTCCTGCGGGACGCGGGCGAGCAGGCGGTGGTCGGTGACGGCGAGCGGGCCGAAGCCGCCCGGGACCATGCCCGTCACCCGGTCGCCGACGGCGAGTCCGGTGACGCCCGGTCCGGTCTCGCGGACGATGCCGGCGGCCTCGGAACCGAGGTGCCGGGCCCCGCCGGGGTACATGTCGAGGGCGTTGAGGACGTCGCGGAAGTTGAGGCCGGCGGCGCGGACCTCGATCCGGACCTGGCCGTCGGTGAGCGGTTCGGCGGCGTCCGGGGCGGGCAGCAGGGCGAGTTGGTCGACGGTGCCCTTGGTCCGGATGTCCAGGCGCCACGGGCCGTCGGGCACGGGCAGCGGGGCGGCGGTGTGGGCCCGGGCCAGCCGGGGGGCGTGCGCGGTGCCGTGGCGCAGGGCCAGCCGGGGTTCGCCGGTGGCGCGGGCGGCGGCCAGGGCGGCGGGCAGGGCGCGCCAGGAGGCGGGGTCGTCGTCCAGGTCGGCGAGCACGATCCGGCCGGGGTGCTCGCTCTGGGCGGAGCGGACCAGGCCGTGCACGGCGGCGGCGGGGAGGTCGTGGACGGGCTCGGCGGGGTGGACGGCGACGGCCCGGCGGGTGACGACGAGCAGGGTGGTCTCCCCGTCCCCGGCGAGGTGCTCGCGCAGGACGGCGAGGGCGTGGTCGAGCGCGGCCTGCGGGTCCGGCCCGGTGGCCCGGAACAGCACGACCTCACCGCCGTCGGCCAGCTCCACCCCGGCCTCGGCGAGCGCGGCCGCCCCGGCCGGCGGTTCGCCGAGGACGGTCCAGCGGCCGGCGCCCGGCCCGGCCTGGGCGGGGGCGGGAGCGGGGGCGGGCAGGGCCGGCCAGTCCAGGTGGAACAGCGCCTCGCGGGCCACCCGGGCGGCCGGGTCGAGGGCGGCCCCGGTGAGCGGGCGCACGGCGAGCGCCTCGACGGTGGCCACCGGCCGGCCGGCCGGGTCGGTCATCCGGACGGCGACCGTGTCCGGCCCGGCCGGGGTGAGCGTCACCCGCAGCGCGGTGGCCCCGGTGGCTTGCAGGGTGACGCCGCTCCAGGCGAACGGCAGTCCGGGGCGGCCGCGCAGCGGGCCGAGCCCGGCCGGGTGGAGGGCGGCGTCGAGCAGGGCCGGGTGCAGGCCGTAGCGGGGGGCGTCGGGGCGGGCGGGCTCGGGCAGGTCCACGGTGGCGTGGACGGCGTCGCCGAGCCGCCAGGCCGCGCGCACGCCCTGGAACACCGGGCCGTAGCCGTACCCGTCGGCGCGCAGGGCCGGGTACCAGCCCTCGAGGTCGACCGGCTCGGCGCCGGCCGGCGGCCAGGACTGCGCGGCGGGCCCGGCGGCCGGTTCGGCGGCGGCCGGGCCGACCCGGCCCTCGGCGTGCCGGGTCCACGCCTCCGGGGCGTCCGCCTCCGCCGGGCGGGTGTGCACCGCGACCGGGCGCAGGCCGGTGCCGTCCGGCGCGCCGAGCTCGATCTGCACCTGGAGGGCGCCGCGTTCGGGCAGCAGGACCGGCGCGTGCAGGGTGAGTTCCTCGATCCGGCCGCAGCCCAGTTCGTCCCCGGCCCGGACGACCGCCTCGACCAGGGCCGCGCCGGGGACGACGAGGGTGCCCGCGACGCGGTGGTCGGCGAGCCAGGGGTGGGTGTGCAGCGACCAGCGGGCGGTGGCCAGCAGGCCGCCGTCCCGGGCGAGTTCGACGGCGGCGCCGAGCAGCGGGTGGTCCGGCGCGGCCAGGCCGACCGTGGTCACGTCGCCGCCCGTGGCGCCGGGGCTCGGCCAGTAGCGCTGCCGCTGGAAGGGGTAGGTGGGCAGGTCGACGGGCCGGGCGCCGGTTCCGGCGAAGCAGCGCCGCCAGTCCACCCGGGCGCCGTGCACCCGGGCCTCCGCCAGGGCGAGCAGGAAGCGGCCGGGCCCGCCCTCGTCGCGGCGCAGGGTGCCGAGGGCGGCGGCGGGCAGAGCGGTGGAGTCGATCGTCTCCTGGAGGCCGGTGGTGACCACCGGGTGCGGGCTGACCTCGACGAACACCCGGTGTCCGGCCGTCAGCAGGGTGCGGGTGGCCTGTTCGAACTCGACGGTCCGGCGCAGGTTGCGGTACCAGTAGGCGGCGTCGAGCTCTGCGGTGTCGACCAGCGTGCCGGTGACGGTGGAGCAGAACGGGATGTCGGCGCTGCGCGGGGTGACCGGGGCCAGCAGCTCCAGCAGTTCCCGTTCGATCCGCTCGACCTGGGCCGAGTGCGAGGCGTAGTCGACGGGGATGCGGCGGGCCCGCACCCCGGCCCGCTCGCAGTCGGCGAGCAACTCGTCCAGGGCGCCGGGGTCGCCGGAGACCACCACCGAACCGGGCCCGTTGACGGCGGCGACGGAGATCCGCTCGTCCCAGCGGGCGAGCCGGTCCCGGACGGCGGCGACCGGTTCGGCCACCGAGACCATGCCGCCGAGCCCCGCCAGTTGCCGCAGCGCCCGGCTGCGCAGCGCGACCACCCGGGCGGCGTCGTCCAGCGAGAGCGCGCCGGCGACGCAGGCCGCCGCGATCTCGCCCTGGGAGTGGCCGAGCACGGCGGCCGGCCGGACGCCGTGGGCACGCCACAGCTCGGCCAGCGACACCATCACGGCGAACAGCACCGGCTGCACCACCTCGACCCGCTCGAGGCCGGGGGCCCCGGTGGCGCCGCGCAGCACCTCGGTGGCCGACCAGCCGGTGTACGGCGCGAGAGCGGCCTCGCACGCGGCGAAGCGGGCGGCGAACTCGGGTGCGGTGTCGAGGAGTTCGAGGGCCATTCCGGCCCACTGGGAGCCCTGCCCGGGGAACACCAGGACGGGGTCGCCGTCGCCCGCGCTGCGGCCCTCCAGGACGGCGGGGTCGGCCCGGCCCTCGGCCAGCGCGTCCAGGCCCGCCAGCAGCGCGGCCCGGTCGGGCCCGACCACGGCGGCCCGGTGCTCCAGGGTCGCGCGGGTGGTGGCCAGGGCGTGGGCGACGTCGTCGGCGGCGGGCTCGTCGGCCCGCACCCGGGCGGCCAGCCGACGGGCCTGCTCGCGCACCGCCTCGGGGGTGCGGGCGGACAGCAGCCAGGGCAACGGGTGTCCGGGGGCGGCCCGTTCGGGCCGCGGTGCGGGTTCGGCGTCCGGCGCGGGCACGGGGGCCGGGGAGGACGCGGGGGCCGAGGAGGGCGCGGGGCCGTCCGACCAGGACGCGGGCGCGGCCTCCAGGATCACATGGGCGTTGGTGCCGCTGACCCCGAAGGAGGACACCCCCGCCCGGCGCGGGCGCCCGGTCTCCGGCCAGCTCCGGGCCCGGTCCAGCAGTTCGACGGCGCCGGAGGTCCAGTCGACCTGCGGGGTCGGCGCGTCGATGTGCAGCGACCTCGGCAGCTCGCCGTGGCGCAGCGCGAGCACGGTCTTGATCACCCCGGCGACCCCGGCGGCGGCCTGGGTGTGCCCCAGGTTGGACTTCACCGAGCCCAGCAGCAAAGGGAGTTCACGCTCCTGCCCGTAGGTCGCCAGCAGCGCCTGGGCCTCGATCGGATCGCCCAGCCGGGTCCCGGTGCCGTGCGCCTCCACCGCGTCCACCTCGGCGGCCGTCAGCCCGGCGTCGGCCAGCGCCGCCCGGATCACCCGCTGCTGGGACGGGCCGTTCGGCGCCGTCAGCCCGTTGGACGCACCGTCCTGGTTGACGGCGGAGCCGCGCACCACCGCCAGCACCCGGTGCCCCAACCGCCGGGCGTCCGAGAGCCGCTCGACCAGCAGCACCCCGGCGCCCTCGGCCCAGCCGGTGCCGTCGGCGGCCCCGGCGAAGGGCTTGCAGCGCCCGTCGGGGGCCAGGCCGCGCTGCCGGGAGAACTCGGTGAACACCTGCGGGGTGGCCATCACTGTCACCCCGCCGGCCAGGGCGAGCGCGCACTCGCCGCGCCGCAGCGACTGGGCGGCCAGGTGCAGGGCGACCAGCGAGGACGAGCAGGCGGTGTCCACCGTCACCGCCGGACCCTCCAGGCCCAGGGTGTAGGCGATCCGGCCGGACAGCACGCTCGCGGCGTTGCCGGTCATCACGTGCCCGGCCACGCCCTCCCGGGCCGCGTCCAACAACACCTGGTAGTCCTGGAAGTTGGAGCCGACGAACACCCCGGTCCGGGAGCCGCGCAGCTCCCCCGCGTCGAGGCCGGCCCGCTCCACCGCCTCCCACACGGTCTCCAGCAGCAGCCGCTGCTGCGGGTCCATGGCCAGCGCCTCGCGCGGGGAGATCCCGAAGAACGCGGCGTCGAAGTCGGCGACGCCGGTGACGAAGGCACCCTCGGCGACGTAGCTGGTGCCCTCGTGGTCCGGATCCGGGTGGAGCAGCCGTTCGACGTCCCAGCCGCGGTCGGCCGGGAACGGGCCCACCGCGTCCCGGCCCTCGGCCAGCAGGTCCCAGAGGTCCTCCGGCGACGCCACCCCGCCGGGGAAGCGGCAGGCCATCGCGACGATCGCGATCGGCTCGTCGGCGGCCGGCGCCGCGACGGCGGGGGCCGCCGACCCGGCCGCGGTGCCCGCCAGTTCGGCGTCCAGCCGGACGGCCAGGGCCGAGGGCGTCGGGTGGTCGAACAGCAGGGTCGCGGGCAGCCGCAGGCCGGTGGCGGCGGCCAGGCGGTTGCGCAGCTCGACGGCGGTCAGCGAGTCGAAGCCGAGCTCCCGGAACGCCCGGTCGGCGCCCACCGTCACCGGGGCGGCGTGCCCCAGCACGGCCGCGGCCTCGGTGCGCACCAGCTCCAGCAGCAGGCGCCGCCGCTCGGCGGCGTCGCGGCCGGCCAACCGCCCGGCCAGCG
Source organism: Kitasatospora sp. NPDC089797 (assembly GCF_040684795.1). NCBI lineage: Bacteria > Bacillati > Actinomycetota > Actinomycetes > Kitasatosporales > Streptomycetaceae > Kitasatospora > Kitasatospora sp. NPDC089797. The sequence continues at coordinate 128,633 of NZ_JBFBGS010000006.1, forward strand.
GGGAGCGGCCCTCGGCGCCGGTGGCGGGGATGACGTCGGCGCCGGCCTGCCGGACCTCGGGCAGGCCGGCGATCAGCGCGCTCGGCCGGGCGGCGGTGAACACGGGGGCGAACACGCGCCAGTCGACATCGGCGACGGTCAGACCGGAGGCGCCGGCACCGAGCGCACGGGCCAGCGCCGCCACCGCCCGGGCCGGGTCCATCGGGGTGAGGCCGCTGCGCCGCAGCCGCCCGGTCGGGCCCGGGTGGTCCCCCGCCATGCCGCCACCGGCCCACGGGCCCCAGGCGAGGCAGGTGGCGGGCCGGCCGGCGGCCCGGCGGTGCTCGGCCAGGGCGTCCAGGTAGGCGTTGGCGGCGGCGTAGTTGGCCTGGCCGGGGTTGCCGAGGACACCGGTGATCGAGGAGAACAGCACGAAGAGGGCGAGATCGTGGTCGGCCGTCAGGTCGTGGAGGTGCCGGGCCGGGACGGCCTTGGCCCGCAGCACGGACGCGAAGCGCTCGGCCGTCAGCCCGTCCAGCACGCCGTCGTCGAGCACCCCGGCCGCGTGGACGACCCCGGTCAACGGCAGGTCGGCGGGGACGGCGGCCAGCACGGCGGCCAGCGCCGCGCGGTCGGCCGCGTCGCAGGCGGCGACGGTGACCCGGGCCCCCAGCGCAGCCAGCTCCTCGCTCAACTCCGGTGCCCCGGGCGCCCGGAGGCCCCGGCGCCCGAGCAGCAGCAGGTGCTCGGCACCGGCCCCGGCCAGCCACCGGGCGACGTGGGCGCCGAGCGCGCCCGTCCCACCGGTGATCAGGATCGTCCCGGCGGGGGCCGTCCAGCCGGACCCGTCGGGCGTCCCGGAGGAGTCCTGGGCGGACCGGACCGGCCGGACGGACCGGGCAGGCCGGGCGGAGGCGGCCTCGCGGGTCAGTCGGCGGACGTGGGCACCGGCGGCGCGCAGGGCCACCTGGTCCTCCACGGGCCGGGGTGCGGCGGCTCGGGGCTCGGCGGTGGCGGGCTCGGCGGCCCGGGCGAGCACGTCGGCCAGCCGGGCCGCCGTCCTGGCGTCGGTCGTCCCGGTGTCGGTCGTCCCGGGCAGGTCGATCAGGCCGCCCCAGCGCTGCGGGTGCTCCAGCGCGGCGACCCGGCCGAGGCCCCAGAGCTGGGCCTGCTCGGGGGCGGGAACCCGGTCATTGCCGTCGACGGCGACGGCGCCCCGGGTCAGGCACCAGAGCCGCGCCGGTCCGTCGGCGGCTTCCAGGGCGCGCAGCAGCGCGACGGTCGCGGGCAGGTACCTGGGGACCTCGGGGTGGTCCGGGTGCGGGCGGCCGTCGGCGGCGAGGAAGGAGAGGACACCCGCGACCGGCTCGCCCTGACCGTCGGCGAGCCGCGCGACCACCGCCCCGGGCCCGGCGACGGGCTCGACGCGCAGGCCCCGGTCGACCAGGGCCGCGAGGACGGCGGCGGGCCAGTCCTCGCCCGACGCGTCCGTCCCGGTCCCGGTCCCGGTCCTGTTCTCGGTCCCGTTCTCGCCCTCGGCCTCGGTCTCGGTCTCGGGCATGACAGCCAGCCAGCGGCCGGTCGGCACGCCGTCGGTGCGGCCCGGCAGCGGCGCCCAGGCGGTCCGGTAGGTCCAGGAGTCGAGAGTGCCCAGCAGCCGCCGCCGGGCCCGCCAGCCGGCCAGCACCGGGAGGAGGCGGTCGAGCGAGGCCTCGGCGGCCTCGGCGGCCCCTGCCTCGATCCCCAGGACCGCCGACGCCTCCGGCAGGTCGCCCGCCTCGACGGCCGACCAGAAGGAGTCCTCGACCGGGTCGGCGCTGGGCGCGCCGGGTTCCGCCCGGTGGAGTTCGGGCAGCCAGTAGCGCTGCCGCTGGAAGGCGTAGGTGGGCAGGTCGGTGCGGCGGCCGCCGGTGCCCGCGAGCACCGCCGTCCAGTCCGGCCCGGCGCCGCGCACGTACAGCCCGGCGAGGGCGGCCAGCAGGGCGGGCTCCTCGGGGCGGTCCTTGCGCAGCACGGCCACCGGGGCCGTCCCGGCGGGCAGGGACGCGGCCGCGAGCGCGCTGAGCACGCCGTCCGGGCCGAGTTCGAGGAAGCGGGTGACGCCCTGGCCGTGAAGTGTGTGCAGGCCGTCGGCGAAGCGGACGGTCTCCCGGACGTGGCGCACCCAGTAGGCGGGGGACGCGAAGTCCGCGCCGATGGCGCCAGTGAGGTTGGAGACGAGCGGGAGCGAAGGGGCCTGGTAGGTCAGCCCGTTGAGGACGGTACGGAACTCGTCGAGCATCGGCTCCATCAGCGGCGAGTGGAAGGCGTGCGACACCCGCAACCGGCTCGTACGACGGTCGGCGAAGTGCGCCCCGACCGCCGCGACGGCCTCCTCCGCGCCGGAGACCACCACCGAGGTCGGGCCGTTCACGGCCGCCAGCCCGACGAACTCGCCCAGCAGCGGCCGCACTTCCTCCTCCGACGCCTCCACCGCCAGCATCGCCCCACCGGCGGGCAACGCCTGCATCAACCGGCCCCGCGCCGCCACCAACGCACACGCCTCCGCCAGCGAGAACACCCCCGCCACATGCGCGGCCGCCACCTCACCGATCGAATGCCCCGCCACGAACTCCGGCCGCACCCCCAGCGATTCCACCAGCCGGAACAGCGCCACCTCCACCGCGAACAACCCCGCCTGCGCGAAGTCCGTCCGGTTCAGCAACTCCTCATCGTCACCCCACACCACCTCCCGCACCGGCGCCTCGAACTCCGCACACACCGCATCGAAGGTGTCGGCGAACACCGGGAAACGGCCGGACAACTCCCGCCCCATCCCCAACCGTTGCGACCCCTGCCCGGAGAACAGGAACGCTGTGGCCCCCTTGTCCACCACGCCCTGCACGGCACCGGCTCCCCCGACCCCGCCCGCCAGGGCGTCCAGGGCGCGCAGCCGCTCCTCCGGGTCGGCGGCGAGGACCACCGCCCGGTGCTCCAGGGCCGCCCGGGTGGTCGCGAGCGAGTGGGCGACGTCCGCCGGGACGAGCGGGCCACGGGTCCTGAGGTGGGTGGCCAGCCGCCCGGCCTGGGCCCGCAGGGCGGCGGCGTCCCGCGCCGACAGCACCCAGGGCAGCACACTCCCGGGCCGGTCGGCCCGGGCCGGCTCCTCCCCCGCCGGCTCCGGCACCGCTTCGAGCACCACATGGGCATTGGTGCCGCTGACCCCGAAGGAGGACACCCCGGCCCGGCGCGGCCGCCCGGTCTCCGGCCACGCACGGGCCTCGGCGAGCAGTTCGGCAGCCCCCGCTGTCCAGTCGACGTGCGGGGTCGGCGCGTCGAGGTGGAGGGTGCGCGGCAGCAGCCCGTGCCGCATGGCCAGGACCGCCTTGATCACCCCGGCGACTCCGGAGGCCGCCTGGGTGTGCCCGATGTTGGACTTCAACGCACCGATCAGCAGCGGCCGTTCACGGTCCTGACCGTAGGTGGCGAGCAGCGCCGTGGCCTCGATCGGGTCACCCAGCCGGGTGCCGGTCCCGTGCGCCTCGACCACGTCCACCTCGGCAGCCGAGAGCCCCGCGTCGGCCAGCGCCGCCCGGATCACCCGCTGCTGGGACGGGCCGTTCGGCGCCGTCAGCCCGTTGGACGCACCGTCCTGGTTGACGGCGGAGCCGCGCACCACCGCCAGCACCGGGTGCCCGTTGCGCCGGGCGTCCGACAGCCGCTCGACCAGCAGGACGGCTGCGCCCTCGCCCCACGCGGTCCCGTCCGCCGCCGCCGCGAACGGCTTGCACCGCCCGTCGGCGGCCAGCCCGCCCTGGCGGGAGAACTCGGTGAACATCTGCGGGGTGGACATCACCGTCACCCCGCCGGCCAGGGCGAGCGTGCACTCGCCCCGGCGCAGCGACTGTACGGCCAGGTGCAGGGCGACCAGCGAGGAGGAGCAGGCGGTGTCGACGGTGACGGCCGGGCCCTCCAGGCCGAGGACGTAGGAGATCCGGCCGGAGGCGATGCTGACGGTGTTGCCGGTGAGCAGGTGGCCGGCGGCCGACCCGTCGACCGGCCCCCGGGCGGTCGAGGCGCTGTCGTAGCCGCCGTGGCCGGCTCCGACGAAGACGCCGGTCCGGGTGCCGTGCAGCGAGGCCGGGTCGAGGCCCGCCCGTTCCACCGCCTCCCACGCGGTCTCCAGCATCAGCCGCTGCTGCGGGTCCATGGCGAGCGCCTCGCGCGGGGAGATGCCGAAGAAGTCCGCGTCGAAGTCCCCGGCGTCGTGCAGGAATCCGCTCTGCCGGGCGGCGACCGAGCCCTCGGGGAGGTCCCAGCCGCGGTCCGCCGGGAAGTCGGAGACGGCGTCCACACCGTCCCGGACCAGCTCCCACAGCTCCTCGGGCGAGGAGACCCCGCCCGGCAGCCGGCAGGCCATCCCGACGACGGCGATCGGTTCCCGCTGCTGCTCGGTCACCTCGTGCAGCTGCTCGCGGGTCTCCTGGAGATCGGCGATCGCCCGCTTCAGGTAGTCGCGGAGCTTGTCTTCGTTCGACATCGGGACGTCAGCCTCTCCGGGGGTCGCCAGGAACACCGCGCCCGGGAGGGCCCTGGCGCGCGCCCGTCCGGGCGCCGACCGCCGGCACCTGACGTCGGGTCCGACCCGTGGCCCGCCCAGTCTCGCCACGCCGGGCCCCGGTTTTCCCTAGAGCCCGACGCCTCGGGTGACGGCCGCGCGACAACGCCCCCCCCGGGGGGGCGGCCCCGGGCGCGGGCGGGCGGGCCCGGCACCCCGAGGCACCGCGCCCGCCCGCCCACCGCGCTCACTCCCGGCCGCGCAGCCACTCCTCGACGATCCGCGCGGTCCCGTCCGAGTCCTCCCGGATCATCGACAGGTGGTCGGCGTCCACCCGGACCACCTGCGCCCCGGGCACCAGCGGTTCGGCCTGGGCCCGCTGCTCGATGGGCGTCGCGTCGGCGCCGGTGAGGGCCCGCCCGCAGCTGACCAGCAGGACCGGCGCCGAGGTGTGCCGGACCTCCAGCCGGTTGAGCAGCACCATCCAGCGGCCCATCGCGGACAGCCGGGAGTTGGTCAGCCGCACCGGCGAGTCGGCGCCGGTGAAGTTGAGCCGCATCATGCCGGTGTAGTCGGTGCCCTCGTCGGCGTTGTGCTGGAAGCTCAGCGTGTCGAAGAGCACCACGCCCGCCGGGCGGACGCCCCAGGTGTGTTCCAGCAGGCCGGCCGCGGCATAGGCGAAGGAGCCGCCGGAGGAGTGGCCCGCCAGCACGAACGGGCGGCCGTCGGCGGCCCGCAGGGCGCTCTCGGCGATCACCCGGGTGGCGACCTCGGCGGTGGCGGGCAGCCGCTCGCCGGTGGCGAATCCGACCAGCGGCAGCGCCGAGACCTCACGCTCGCCCCGGAAGTGGGCGGCGAGCCGGGAGTACTGGTGCACGCCCGCGTTGGCGGTGGGCGCGCTGACGCAGATCAGCCGGGTCGGGCGCGGGCCCTCGGCGAGGCGGGTGGCCCAGGGCAGGTCCTCCAGTTCGGCGGCCGCCTCGAAGGTCGGGCGCAGCGCCGCGACGGTGGCGAGCATGCGCTGCGCCTCGGGCACCTTGCCGTTGGCCAGGGCTTCGGTGAACAGCCGCTCCAGGGAGTCGGGTTCGGTCTCGCCGCCGGGCACGAGCACGGCCCCGTCCGGGTCGTCCCCGGTGCGCTGGTCGGCGAGTTCGGCGCGGATCCAGCGGGCCAGCTCGCCCGGGGAGCGGCTGTCGAAGACGACGGTGGCGGGCATCCGCAGGCCGGTGACGGTGGCCAGCCGGTTGCGCAGTTCGACGGCGGTGAGCGAGTCGAAGCCGAGCTCGTAGAAGTCCCGTTCGGCGTCGACGGCCTCCGGGTCGGGGTGGCCGAGCACGGCGGCGGCCTCGGCCCGGACGGTGTCGACCAGGTAGCGCATCCGGTCGCGCTCGCCGAGGTCCAGCAGCTGCCGGGTGAGGTCGGCGCCCGCGACGGCACCGGCGGCGGCGCCCGCCGCTGTGCGCCGGGCGGCGCGGACGAGTCCGCGGAACAGCGGCGGCACGTCGCCCTGGGGGCGCATCCCGCCGATCGCCAGGCCCATCGGGATGACCAGCGGCTCGACCGAGCGCAGCGCGGCCTCGAACAGGGCGAGGCCCTGGTCGACGGAGAGCGGCGGGATGCCGCCGGACTGCATGCGCCGCAGGTCGGTCTCGCTGAGCTCGCTGGTCATACCGGCGTCCTGGGCCCAGGGGCCCCAGGCGAGCGAGGTGCCGACCAGGCCGAGCGAGCGGCGGTGGTCGACCAGGGTGTCCAGGAAGGCGTTCGCGGCGGCGTAGTTGCCCTGGCCGGGGCTGCCCATGACGCCCGCGATCGAGGAGAAGGTGATGAAGGCGGCCAGGTCGAGGTCACGGGTGAGCTCGTGCAGCCGCCAGACCGCGTCGACCTTGGGGCGGAGCACGGCGGACAGCCGCTCGGGGGTGAGCGCGGTGATGATGCCGTCGTCCAGCACACCGGCGGTGTGGATCACGGCGGTGAGCGGGTGCTCGGGCGCGATGCCCGCCAGCAGCCGTTCGGCGGCGGGCCGGTCCGCGGTGTCGCAGGCGACCACCCGGGCCGCCGCCCCGAGCGCCGCGAGCTCGGCGACCAGGTCGGCGGCGCCGGGCGCCGCTGGCCCGCGGCGACTGGTCAGCAGCAGGTGGCGGACGCCGTTGGCGGCCAGCCGGCGGGCGAGGTGGCGGCCGAGGGCGCCGGTGCCGCCGGTGATCAGCACCGTGCCGTCGGGGTGCCAGGCGGGCGGCGCGGTGCGGACGGCGGGGGCCCCGGCGTCGTTCCCCGAGGCCGCTGCGGGGGCGGCGTCGTTCCGGGCGGGGTCCGCCGGGTCGGCGTCGCTCCGGGCGGGGTCCGTTCGGTCGGCGTCGTTCCCGGCAGGTTCCACCGGGTCCGCCAGCCGGGCCAGCCGGCCGACCCGCAGCGCGCCGGCGCGGACGGCGAACTGGGCCTCGCCGTCGGCCAGCAGGCCGGGCAGCAGCGGCAGCACCGCCCGCACGTCCTCGGCGGTCTCGACGTCGAGCAGGGCGAAGCGGCCGGGGTGCTCGGAGTTCGCCGACCGGACCAGGCCCCAGGCGGCGCCGCCGGGCAGGTCGCGGACGGTCTCGCCGTCGGCGGCCCGGACGGCGCCCCGGGTGACGAAGACCAGCCGGGCGGCGGCCGCCCGGTCCTCGGCCAGCCACTCCTGGACCAGCGCGAGCACGCGCGCGGTGTGCGCGTGCACGGCCTCGGGCACGTCGCCGTCCGGGCCGCGCAGCGCGACCAGGAGCAGATCGGGCACCGACCGGCCGAGGTCGGCGAGGGCCGCGAGCGAGCTGCCGGTGCCGTAGTCGTCCGGGCCGAGCGCCGCGCAGCGCGGCGGCGTGGCGGCGGCCGGTGCGGCGGGGGCGGGGGCCCAGTCGATCCGGAACAGCGGGTCCCGGGCGGTGCGGGCGGTGGCCGGGGCGTCCTGCGGGGCGCGCAGCCCGACCCGGCCGACGCTGAGTACGGCCCCGCCCGCCGGGTCGGTCGCCGTGACGGACACCGCGGCGCCGTCCAGGCGGCGGATGCGCACCCGCAGGCTCGACGCTCCCCCGGCGTGCAGGGTGAGGCCCTGCCAGGCGTGCGGCTCCGACAACTGCTCCTCACCGCCGACGCCGAGCAGCGCGGCGGCGTGCAGCACGGCGTCCAGGAGGGCGGGGTGGAGGCCGAAGTAGCGGGCGTCCTCGGCCGGTTCGTCGGACAGCCCGACCTCGGCGAAGACCTCCTCGCCGCGCAGCCAGGCGGCGCGCAGCCCCTGGAAGGCCGGGCCGCGCCCGGGGGCGCGGTAGAAGCCGTCCAGGTCGACGGCGAGCGCACCGGCCGGCGGCCAGACCGGCGGTGCGAGGTCGGGCAGGTCGCTCTCCTGGGGCAGCAGGGTGCCGGTGGCGCAGCGCGTCCACGGCTCCTCGGGGGCGGCGTCGCCGGGGCGGGCGTAGCAGGCCACCGGGCGGGCGCCCGCCTCGTCGGCCGCGCCGACCCGCACCTGCAGCACGGGTTCGTCGTGCTCGGCCAGCGGCAGCGGGTCGCCGAGGGTCAGCTCCCCGATCCGGCCGCAGCCGACCTGGTCGCCGGCCCGGACGGCCAGCTCGACGAAGCCGGCGGCGGGGAACGCGGGACGGCCGGCGATCCGGTGGTCCAGCACCCACGGGTGCACGCGCAGCGCCAGCCGACTGGTGAACAGCACGCCGTCGGCATCGGCGAGCGGGACGGCGGCGCCGAGCAGCGGGTGCTCGGCCGACACCAGCCCGACGGAGCCGACGTCGCCGGAGAGCGCCGCGGGGCGGGGCCAGTAGCGGCGGTGCTCGAAGGCGTAGGTGGGCAGCTCGACCCGGCGTGCGCCGGTGCCGTCGAACAGCGCCGCCCAGTCGACCGGGACGCCGGCCGCGTACAGCCCGGCCAGCGCCGTCAGCAGGCTGCGCTCCTCGGCGCGGTCCTTGCGCAGGGCGGCGAACCGGACGCACTCGGCCGCGTCCTGGCCGGGACCCGCGTCGGCCGGGTTCGCGTCGCCGACGCCCTGTGCGGCGAGGGCCGTCAGCACACCGTCCGGGCCGAGTTCGAGCAGGGCGGTGACGCCGGCCTCGCGCAGGGTGCGGAGGCCGTCGGCGAAGCGGACCGTCTCGCGGACGTGGCGCACCCAGTACGCGGGCGACGCGAGGTCGGCGCCGAGCGTGCCGGTGAGGTTGGAGACGACGGGGACCGAAGGGGCCTGGTAGGTCAGGCCGTTGAGGACGGTACGGAACTCGTCGAGCATCGGGTCCATCAGCGGCGAGTGGAAGGCGTGGGACACCCGCAGCCGGGTGGTCTTCCGGTCCGCGAAGTGCGCCCCGACCGCCGCGACGGCTTCCTCCGTGCCGGAGACCACCACCGAGGTCGGGCCGTTCACGGCTGCGAGCGCCGTGAACTCGCCCAGCAGCGGACGGACTTCCTCTTCGCTCGCCTGGACGGCGAGCATCGCCCCGCCGGCGGGCAACGCCTGCATCAGCCGGCCGCGCGCCGCGACCAGCGTGCAGGCGTCCGCCAGCGAGAACACCCCGGCGACGTGCGCCGCAGCGATCTCACCGATCGAGTGCCCGGCCACGAACTCCGGCCGCACACCCAGGGACTCGACCAGCCGGAACAGCGCCACCTCCACCGCGAACAACCCCGCCTGCGCGAAGTCCGTCCGGTTCAGCAACTCCTCATCGTCACCGCACACCACCTCCCGCACCGGCAGCTCGAACTGCTCGCACACCGCATCGAACGCCGCCGCGAACACCGGGAACCGGCCGGACAACTCCCGCCCCATCCCGAGCCGTTGCGACCCCTGCCCCGAGAACAGGAACCCCGTCGACCGTTCGGCGGCCACGCCGCGCGCGACCTCCGTCAGTCCTTCGCTGCACGCGAGCATGACGGCCCGCTGCTCGAAGCCGGAGCGGCCCACGGCGAGCGAGAACCCGATGTCCAGCGGGGAGAGTTCGAGTGCCGAGGCGCGGGCCAGGTGGGCGTCCAGCGCCGTGTCGGAGCGGGCGGAGAGCACCCAGGGCACGACGGACGGCACCACCCGCTGGTCCTCGGCGCCCTCCCCCTCCGCGTTCTCGGCCGCGACCGGTGCCTGTTCGAGGATCACGTGCGCATTGGTGCCGCTGATCCCGAAGGAGGACACCCCGGCCCGCCGGGGGTGGTCGGCCTCGGGCCACGGCCGGGCCTCGGTGAGCAGGTCGATGGCGCCCGCCGTCCAGTCCACGTGTCCGGAGGGCCGGTCCAGGTGCAGGGACCGGGGCAGCACGCCGTGCCGCATGGCGAGCACCGTCTTGATCACCCCGGCGACCCCGGCGGCGGCCTGGGTGTGGCCGATGTTGGACTTCAACGAGCCCAGCAGCAGCGGCCGTTCGCGGTTCTGTCCGTAGGTGGCCAGGAGCGCCTGGGCCTCGATCGGGTCGCCGAGGGCGGTGCCCGTGCCGTGGCCCTCGACCGCGTCGACCTCGGCGGCCGACAGTCCGGCGCTCGCCAGGGCCTGGCGGATGACGCGCTGCTGGGAGGGGCCGTTGGGGGCGGTCAGGCCGTTGGAGGCGCCGTCCTGGTTGACGGCGGAGCCGCGCACCACCGCCAGCACCGGGTGCCCGTGCCGCTCGGCGTCGGACAGCCGCTCCAGCACCAGCACGCCGACGCCCTCGGACCAGTTGGTGCCGTCGGCGGCGTCCGAGTAGGCCTTGCAGCGGCCGTCCGCGGCGAGCCCGCCCTGCACCGTGAACCCGGCGAAGCTGACCGGGGTGGTCATCACCGTCACGCCGCCGGCCAGCGCGAGCGAGCACTCGCCGCCGCGCAGCGCCTGGGCGGCGAGGTGCAGGGCGACCAGCGAGGAGGAGCAGGCGGTGTCCACGGTGACCGCCGGGCCCTCCAGGCCGAGGGTGTAGGAGATCCGGCCGGACAGCACGCTGGACGCGAGTCCGGTGCCGGAGTGGCCGCCGATGTCCTCGCGGGAGTTCATCATCAGGCTGGCGTAGTCCAGGCCGTTGGTGCCGACGAAGACCCCGGTCCGGCTGCCGCCGAGCCGCTGGGGGTCGACCCCGGCGCGCTCCAACGCCTCCCACGAGGTCTCCAGCAGCAGCCGCTGCTGCGGGTCCATGGCCAGCGCCTCGCGCGGCGAGATGCCGAAGAACCCGGCGTCGAAGTCGGCGACGCCGTCGATGAAGCCGCCCTCCAGGGTGGCGCTGCGGCCGCGGCCGTCCCGGTCGCCCGCCAGCAGGGTGCGCAGGTCCCAGCCGCGGTCCTCGGGGAAGCCGGCGATGCCGTCGCCGCCCTCGGTGACCAGGCGCCACAACTCGTCCGGCGAGGTGACCCCGCCGGGCAGCCGGCAGGCCATGCCGACGATCGCGACCGGATCGCCGTCGACCCCGGGCCCGCCGGTGGCGGGCGGGGCCGGGACCGCCGGTGCGTCCAGGAGTTCGGCCAGCAGGTGTTCGGCCAGCACCTGGGCGGTCGGGTAGTCGTACACCGAGGTGGCGGGCAGCTTCAGACCGGTGGCCGCACCGAGCCGGGCGGGCAGTTCGACGGCCGTGAGGGAGTCGAAGCCGAGGTCGCGGAACTTCCGGTCCGGCGCGACGGCGGACCGGTCGGCATGGCCCAGCACCGCCGCGACCTGGGTGCGCACCAGGTCGGTGAGCAGGGTGACGCGTTCGGTCGGGGCGAGCGCGCGGAGCCGTCCGGTGAGTTCGGAGGCGGCGGTCGCGAAGCCCCGGCGGGTCTCGGCGGCGGCCTCCAGCACCGGGCGGGCGGCGGGGAGGTCGCGCAGCAGCGGGCTGCCGCGCAGGCCGACCAGGCTCTCCAGCACCTGCGGCTGGGCCAGGTCCAGGAGCACCAGCGCCGGGGCCGGCCGGGTGACGGCCTGACGCAACGCGGCGAGCGCGAGGTCGGGGTGCAGCGCCGGAACGGCCGCCCGCCGGGCCTGGTCGGCCTGCTCGGTGTACTCGGCGCCGACCCACGCGCCCCAGGCGAGGGCGGTGGCGGGCAGGCCCTCGGCACGGCGGCGGTGCGCCAGCGCGTCCAGGACGGCGGCGGGGGCCGCGAGCGCGGCCCGGCCGGGGGTGCCGACGGCACCGGCGACGGAGGAGCAGAGCACGAAGGCCGTCAGCGCGTGGCCCCGGGTCAACTCGTCCAGCAGCAGGGCGCCCTGGGCCCGGGCCCGCTGGGCGGCGGCGAGGCGTTCGGGCGTCAGGTCGTCCAGGACGCCGTCGTCGACGGTGCCCGCCGCGTGGACGACGGCGGTCAGCGGGGCGTCCTCGGGCAGGGCGGCCAGCAGCGCGGCCAGCGCGGCCCGGTCGGTGACGTCGCAGGCCGCGACGGTCACCCGGGCGCCCCGGGCGCGCAGCTCGGCCGCGAGGTCGGCCGCGCCGGGGGCGTCCGGACCCCGGCGGCCGGTCAGCAGCAGGTGGTCGGCGCCCGCGGCGGCGAGCCAGCGGGCCACGGCCGCGCCACGGCCGCCGGTGCCGCCGGTGACCAGCACCGTGCCCCGGGTCTCCCCCGGGGTCCAGCCGGCGTCCGGGGACCCGGCCGGGGCCGGGACGAGCCGGCGCGCGTGCACGGCGGTGGCGCGGATCGCGAGCTGGTCCTCGCCGTCGGTCGCGGCGAGGACGGCGGCGAGCCGGCGCACCGCGGCCGGGTCCGGGGCCCCGGGCAGGTCGATCAGGCCGCCCCACTGCCGGGGGTGCTCCAGCGCGGCGACCCGGCCGAGGCCCCAGACGCCGGCCTGCTCGGGCGCGGTCGGCGCCTCGGTGCGGGCGACCGCGACCGCGCCGCGGGTCAGGCACCACAGCGGGGCGGTCAGGTCGGCGTCGCGCAGCGCCTGCACCAGGGTGAGGGTGGCGGCGACGGCCGATGCCCCGGGGCCGAGCGCCAGCAGGGACAGCACTCCGGCGAACGGCCGCCCGGCCGTAGGCAGTTCGCCCAGCAGCGCGGCCAGTTCGGCCCGCTCCGGCGCGCGCACGGACAGGCACAGCGCGTCCGGGCCGACCGCCTCGCAGGCGGCCGCCGCCCACGCCTCGTCGCCGCCCTCGGCCGGGGTCACCACCAGCCACGGACCGGACGGGCGGGCCGTCGAGCCGCCGGGCAGCGCGGGCCACGCCTCGTGGAAGCGCAGCGCGTCCAGCAGGGACTGGTCCCGGTGGTGGCGCCGCCAGGCGGACAGGGCGGGGAGGACGGATCCGAGCGCCGCGCCGTCCACGGCGAGGTCGGCCGCGAGCGCGTCCAGGTCCTCCCCCTCGACGGCCGCCCAGAAGCGGGCGTCCAGCCGGTCCTCCGGCGCGGCGCCCGGGCGGCCGACCGGGGTGTGCGTCCGGGGCCAGAAGCGCTCGCGCTGGAACGCGTAGGTGGGCAGGTCGACGCGTCGGGCGCCGGTGCCGTCGAACACCCGGGCCCAGTCGACGGACCCGCCGACGACGTACAGCCGGGCGAGCGCGGTCAGCAGGGTGGTCTCCTCGGCGCGGCCGCGGCGGCAGAGCGGCTCCACCACCGCCCCGGGAACGTCGGCGAGACCACGGCGGACGGCCGGGGAGAGCACGGCGTCGGGGCCGAGCTCCAGGAAGTCGGTGGCACCCGCCTCGCGCAGGGCGTGGAGGCCGTCGGCGAAGCGGACCGTCTCGCGGACGTGGCGCACCCAGTACGCGGGCTCCGCGAAGTCCGCGTCGAGCCCGCCGGTGAGGTGGGAGACGAGCGGGAGCGAAGGGGCCTGGTAGGTCAGGCCGTTGAGGACGGCACGGAACTCGTCGAGCATCGGGTCCATCAGCGGCGAGTGGAACGCGTGGGACACCCGCAGCCGGCTCGTACGACGGTCCGCGAAGTACGCCTCGACCTCCGCCACCGCCTCCTCCGCGCCGGAGACCACCACCGAGGCCGGGCCGTTCACGGCCGCGAGCGCGATGAACTCGCCCAGCAGCGGCCGTACTTCCTCCTCGCCCGCCTCGACCGCGAGCATCGCCCCACCGGGCGGCAACGCCTGCATCAGCCGGCCGCGCGCCGCCACCAGCGTGCAGGCGTCCGCCAGCGAGAACACCCCGGCGACGTGTGCCGCAGCGATCTCACCGATCGAGTGCCCGGCCACGAACTCCGGCCGCACGCCCAGCGATTCCACCAGCCGGAACAGCGCCACCTCCACCGCGAACAACCCCGCCTGCGCGAAGTCCGTCCGGTTCAGCAGCTCCTCGTCCGCACCCCACACCACCTCCCGCACCGGCAGCTCGAACTGCCCGCACACCGCGTCGAACGCCGCCGCGAACACCGGGAAGCGGCCGGACAACTCCAGCCCCATGCCGAGCCGTTGCGCCCCCTGCCCGGAGAACAGCAGGGCCGTCCGGCGTTCACCGTCGGCGACGCCGCGGGCCACCTCATCGCCGTCCAGCTGGACCGCCCGGTGCGCGAACCGCGTCCGTCCGGCGGCCAGCGACAGGCCGATGTCCGGCCCGGAGCCCGCCACCCCGGCGAGCCCGGCCACCTGCGCCTCCAGCGCCGGTTCGGACCGGCCCGCCAGTACCCACGGGACGACGACCGGCTGCGGCGTCGGCGCCGGGTCCACGGCGGCCGTCCCGGCCGGTGGCGCCTGTTCGACGATCACATGGGCGTTGGTCCCGCTGATCCCGAAGGCGGACACCCCGGCCCGGCGGGGACGGCCGGTCTCCGGCCACTCCTCCGCCCGGGTGAGCAGCCGGATGTCCCCGGCCGTCCAGTCCACGTGCGAGGACGGCGCGTCCACGTGCAGGGTGCGCGGCAGCACCCCGTGCCGCATCGCGAGTACCGCCTTGATCACCCCGGCCGCCCCGGCGGCGGCCTGGGTGTGGCCGATGTTGGACTTCAACGAGCTGAGCAGCAGCGGCCGTTCCCGCTCCTGCCCGTACGTCGCGAGCAGCGCCTGGGCCTCGATCGGGTCGCCCAGGGTGGTGCCCGTGCCGTGGCCCTCCACGAAGTCGACCTCCGCCGCCGAGAGCCGGGCGTTGGCGAGGGCCTCGCGGATGACGCGCTGCTGGGCCGGCCCGTTCGGGGCGGTCAGGCCGTTGGAGGCGCCGTCCTGGTTGACGGCCGAGCCGCGCACCAGGGCCAGCACGGGGTGCCCGTGGCGGCGCGCCTCCGAGAGCCGCTCCAGCACCAGCACGCCCGCACCCTCGGACCAGCCGGTGCCGTCCGCCGCGTCCGCGAACGCCTTGCACCGCCCGTCCGGTGCCAGCCCGCCCTGGCGGGTGAAGCCGGGGAAGCCCAGCGAGGAGGACATCACGGTCACGCCCCCGGCCAGGGCGAGGGTGCACTCACCGCTGCGCAGCGACTGCGCGGCCAGGTGCATCGCCACCAGCGAGGAGGAGCAGGCGGTGTCGACGGTGACCGCCGGGCCCTCCAGGCCGAAGGTGTAGGAGATCCGGCCGGAGACCACGCTCGCCGCCAGGCCGGTGCTCGCATGCCCCTCGATGTCCTCCGCGGAGTTCATCACCAGGGTCAGGTAGTCCAGGCCGCCGGTGCCGACGAAGACGCCGGTCCGGCTGCCGCGCAGCGCCGTCGGGTCGATGCCGGCCCGCTCGACCGCCTCCCAGGAGGTCTCCAGGAGCAACCGCTGCTGCGGGTCCATGGCCAGCGCCTCGCGCGGCGAGATGCCGAAGAACGCGGCGTCGAAGTCGGCCACCCCGTGCAGGAATCCGCCCTTGGCCGTGGCGCTGCGCCCCCGGTCCTCGGAGACGCCGCCGAGCAGGGTGTCGAGGTCCCAGCCCCGGTCGGTGGGGAAGTCGGAGATGCCCTCGCGCCCTTCGGCGACCAGCTCCCACAGCTCCTCGGGCGTGCCGATCCCGCCGGGCAGGCGACAGGCCATGCCGACGATCGCGATCGGGTCGTCGGTGGCGGCGTCCGGCGCGAGCGGCACGGGCGCGGGCGCGTCCCGGCCGCCGAGCAGCTCGGCGAGCAGGAGGTCCGCGATGGCAGTCGGGGTGGGGTGGTCGAAGACCAGGGTGGCGGGCAGGCGCAGGCCGGTGACGGCGGTGAGGCGGTTGCGCAGTTCCAGGGCGGTGAGGGAGTCCACGCCCAGGTCGTGGAAGTCCCGCTCGGGGTCGACGGCCTGCGGTCCGGGGTGGCCCAGGACGGCGGCGGCCTCGGTGCGCACCAGGTCGAGGAGGTGGCGCGGCCGGTCGGCCGCGCGCAGCGCGTGCAGCCGCGCGGCGAGGGCCGTCACGGCGGCGGCGCCCGTGGCGGTGGCGGCGGCGGTGCGCCGTCCGGCGGGGAGCAGCGCGCGGAACATGGTCGGCACCTCGCCGGGCGGGCGCGTTCCGGCGGCCAGCCGGCCGGTCGCCACCAGGTAGGGCTCGTCCAGGGCCGTCGCGGCGTCGAGCAGGGCCAACCCCTGCTCCTCGGTCAGCGGCGGCACCCCGGCGGACCTGATCCGCTGCAGGTCCGCCTCCGACAGCGTCCCGGTCATCCCGGCCGTCGGCACCCAGGCGCCCCACCCCAAGGACTGGGCGGGCAGGCCCTGGTGGCGACGCCAACACGCCAGCGCGTCCAGAAACGCGTTCGCCGCCGCGTAGTTGCCCTGCCCCGCCGTACCCATCACCCCGGAGACGGACGAGAACAGCACGAACGCCGTCAACTCCTGCCCCGCCGTCAGCTCGTGCAGGTTCCACGCCGCATCGACCTTGGGCCGCATGACGGCGGCAAGGCGCTCGGGCGTCAGCGCCGTCACCACACTGTCGTCCAGCACACCCGCCGCATGCACCACACCCGTGACCCGCCGACCCCGAAGCACCTCGGCGAGCGCCGCCCGATCCGCGACATCACAGGCCACCACCTCCACCCGCGCACCCGACCCCGCCAACTCGGCCACCAGGTCGGCCGCCCCACCCCGCCGACTCAGCAACAACAGCTCCCGCACCCCGTGCTCGACCACCAGATGCCGGGCGACCAACCGACCCAGACCACCCGTACCACCCGTCACCACCACCGTCCCGTCCCCCCACCCGAAGGACGACCCCCCGGGCCCGGCCACCCGCGCCAGCCGCCCGACCCGGACGACGCCGTCCCGGACCACCACCTGCGACTCGCCCACGGCCAGCACCGCGTCCAACGGCAGCTCACCGTCGGTGTCCACCAGCAGGAACCGGCCCGGGTTCTCCGACTCCGCCGCCCGCACCAGCCCCCACACGGCGGCCCCGGCGAGATCCGACACCGCACCGCCCGGCACGGCTCCCCTGGTCACGAAGGCCAACCGCGACCCGGCGAACCGTTCCTCCGCCAGCCACTCCCGCACCAGGCCCAACGCCCACACCGTCGCGGCGTGCACCGCCTCCGGCCCGTCGTGACCGCCGGACACCGGTACGAGCACGACCTCCGGCACCTCCTCCGCCACGGTGGCCAGTTCCCCGTCGAGGGTCACCGACCGCACGGGCCCGCCGGTCCGCGACGGCGCCGGCACCCACTCCAGCCGCAGCAGCGACCCCTCCGTGCCCGCGCCCGTCAGCACGGCTGGGGGCTCACCCAGGGTGACCGACTCCGCCGACAGCACCGGCTCCCCCGCCGCGTCCGCCACGGCGAGCGCCAGCGTGTCGGCGCCCGTACGCACCAACCGGGCCCGCACCACCGACGCCCCCGAGGCGTGCAACGACACCCCGCGCCACCCCACCGGCACCAACCCGCGACCGTCCGCCCCCACCACCGCCGCCAACAGCGCCGGATGCAGACCGAACCCCGCCGCCCCGTCCACTGCCTCCACCTCGACGAAGGCCTCCTCACCCCGCCGCCACAGGCCCTCGCCCTGCGCCACCGCACCGACCGGCGGCCAGACCGAGGCCTCGAAGTCGGCGGTACGCTCGCCCCGAACCAGCTCCCCGACAGCGTGCTCCGCCCACGGCGCGTCGGGGTCGGGGTCCGTACGGGAGAAGATCCGCACTGCGCGCGCGCCGGAACCGTCCGCCGCCCCGACCTGGATCTGGACCACGACCGAGCCGTCCTCGGGCAGCACCAGTGGTTCGGCGAGCGTCAGCCGCTCGACCCGGTCGAAGCCCACCTGGTCGCCCGCCCGCACGGCCAGCTCCAGGTACCCGGTCGGCGGGAACACCGCCGCCCCGCCGACCCGGTGGTCGCCCAGCCAGGGGTGCGCCGCCAGCGACAGCCGACCGGTCAGCAGGGTGCCCTCGGCGTTCGCCAGGGCCACGGTCGCCCCCAGCAGCGGGTGGTCGGCGGAGGCCAGACCCGCGCCGGTCAGGTCACCGAGCCGGCGGGCCGGGCGCGGCCAGTAGCGCTCGTGCCGGAACGGGTGGGTGGGCAGGTCGACGCGCCGGGCGCCGGTGCCCTCGAACAGCCGCGCCCAGTCGACGGGCACGCCGTTGACGTGCAGCCGGGCGAGGGCGGCCACCAGCGCGGGTTCCTCCGCCCGGTCCCGGCGGAGGGCCGCGGCCGCCACGGCGCCCTCGTCCTGGTTCCGCGCGGCCAGCGCGGTCAGCACACCGTCCGGGCCCAGTTCCAGGAACACGGTGGCGCCGGCCTCGCGCAGGGCGTGGAGGCCGTCGGCGAAGCGGACGGTCTCGCGGACGTGGCGCACCCAGTACGCGGGCGACGCGAAGTCCGCGCCGAGGGCGCCGGTGAGGTTGGAGACGAGCGGAAGCGAAGGGGCCTGGTAGGTCAGCCCGTTGAGGACGGCCCGGAACTCGTCGAGCATCGGCTCCATCAGCGGCGAGTGGAAGGCGTGGGACACCCGCAGCCGGGTGGTCTTCCGATCCGCGAAGTGCGCCGCCACCCCCGCGACCGCCTCCTCCGCGCCGGAGACGACGACGGAGGTCGGGCCGTTCACGGCCGCGAGCGCAACGAACTCGCCCAACAGCGGCCGCACTTCCTCCTCCGACGCCTCCACCGCCAGCATCGCCCCACCAGCGGGCAACGCCTGCATCAACCGACCCCGCGCCGCCACCAACGCACACGCATCCGCCAGCGAGAACACCCCCGCCACATGCGCGGCCGCCACCTCACCGATCGAATGCCCCGCCACGAACTCCGGCTCCACACCCAGCGATTCCAGCAACCGGAACAGCGCCACCTCCACCGCGAACAACCCCGCCTGCGCAAAGTCCGTCCGGTTCAACAACTCCGCATCCCCGCCCCACACCACCTCCCGCACCGGCAGCTCGAACTCCGCACACACCGCATCGAAGGCCGCCGCGAACACCGGGAACCGGCCGCACAACTCCCGCCCCATCCCCAACCGTTGCGACCCCTGCCCCGAGAACAGGAACGCCGTCGACCGCTCGACCGCCGCCCCCCGCGCGATCTCGGCACCGTCCACCAGCACCGCCCGGTGCGGAAGGTGCGACCGGCCCGCCAGTGACAGCCCAACATCCAGGCCCGTGCCGCCCGCCGCGGCCAACCGGGCCAGCTGCGCGTCCAGCGCGGCCGCCGACTTCGCCGACACCACCCACGGCACCACCCCCGGCACCACCGACGACTCGGAGACCTCCGAGGCCTCCTCGGGCGCCTCCTCCACGATCACATGCGCGTTGGTGCCGCTGATCCCGAACGCCGAGACCCCCGCCCGGCGCGGCCGCCCGGTCTCCGGCCAGTCCCGGGCCTCGGCGAGCAGGTCCACCGCCCCCGCCGACCAGTCCACCTCCCCGGTCGGCGCGTCCACGTGCAGGGTGCGCGGCAGGACCCCGGCCCGGATCGCCAGCACCGTCTTGATGACGCCCGCGACCCCGGCGGCGGCCTGGGTGTGGCCGATGTTGGACTTCAACGAGCCCAGCAGCAGCGGCCGTTCCCGCTCCTGCCCGTACGTCGCGAGCAACGCCTGCGCCTCGATCGGGTCACCCAGCGGGGTACCCGTGCCGTGGCCCTCGACCGCGTCCACCTCGGCGCCGGACAGCCCGGCGGCCGCCAGGGCGGCCCGGATCACCCGCTGCTGGGACGGGCCGTTCGGCGCCGTCAGCCCGTTGGACGCACCGTCCTGGTTGACGGCCGAACCACGCAGCACGGCGAGGACCGGGTGCCCATTGCGCCGGGCGTCGGCGAGCCGCTCCAGCACCAGCACGCCCGCGCCCTCGGCCCAGCCCGTCCCGTCGGCGGCGTCCGCGAACGCCTTGCACCGCCCGTCCGGCGCCAGCCCGCCCTGCCGGCTGAACCCCGCGAAGCTCATCGGCGTGGACAGCACGGTGACCCCGCCCGCCAGGGCGAGGGTGCACTCGCCGGCCCGCAGGGCCTGGGACGCCAGGTGCATCGCCACCAGTGAGGAGGAGCAGGCGGTGTCGACGGTGACCGCCGGGCCCTCCAGGCCGAAGGTGTACGACACCCGGCCGGAGAGCACGCTCGCGGTGAGGCCGGTGGTCGCGTGGCCCTCCGTGTCCTCCGCGGAGTTCATCACCACGCCGACGTAGTCGACACCCGCCGTACCCACGAACACCCCGGTCCGGCTGCCGCGCAGCGCCGCCGGATCGAGGCCGGCCCGCTCGAACGCCTCCCAGGAGGTCTCCAGCAGCAGCCGCTGCTGCGGGTCCATGGCCAGCGCCTCGCGCGGCGAGATGCCGAAGAAGTCCGCGTCGAAGTCGGCCGCCGCGATGAACCCGCCCTCGATCGCGGCGCTGCTCCCGGCGCCGTCGCCGAGCAGGGCGGCCAGGTCCCAGCCCCGGTCGGCCGGGAAGGCGCTGATGCCGTCCCGCCCGTCCGCGACCAGCGTCCACAGTTCCTCGGGGGTGGTGACCCCTCCCGGCAGGCGGCAGGCCATGCCGACGACGGCGATCGGCTCGTGCCGGCCGGACTCGACCTCCAGCAGCCGCTGGCGGGTCTGGTGCAGGTCGGCCGTGACCCACTTGAGGTAGTCAACGAGCTTGCTGTCGTTCGACATGGGAGGTGGTGCCTTCCTGTGGTGAGGCCGGTGCGTCGGATCAGCGGTCGCCGAGGCGGCCGAGCTCGTGGTCGATGAAGGCGAGGACCTCGTCCGCGCTGGCCGCCTCGAGTCGCTCCGCGACGCCGTCCCCGGCATTCTGCGCGTCGGGGATTCGCAATTTCTCCAGCATTCGGCGCAGCCGGAGGGCCACCGCGTCCCGGGTCGCCACGTCGGTGTCGTCGCCCGCCAAGGCCTGGTCGATGCGGTCGAGTTCGCTCAGGAGGGCGGCGCCGTCCGCGGTCTCCCGCTGGTCCAGGAGGACGCCGAGCAGGTGTGCGGCCAGGACAGCAGGGGTGGGGTGGTCGAAGACCAGGGTGGCGGGCAGGCGCAGGCCGGTGACGGCGGTGAGGCGGTTGCGCAGTTCCAGGGCGGTGAGGGAGTCCACGCCCAGGTCGTGGAAGTCCCGCTCGGCTGCGACGGACCGGGCCGCGCCGTGGCCGAGGACGGCGGCGGCCTCTTCCCGGACCAGGCCCGTGAGGTGCCGCAGCCGTTCGCCCTCGCGCAGTCCGGCCAGCCGGGCCGCCAAGGCGGTCACCGTCCCGGTGCTGCCCCCTGCCGATTCCGCCACCCGGCGGGCGCCGCGGACCAGGCCGCGCAGCAGCGCGGGGACGGTGCCGGGCATCCTCGCCGGGCCGGCGGCGCGGCCGATCGGGACGAGGTGGGGTTCGTCCACGGCCATGGCGGCGTCGAGCAGGGCCAACCCCTGCTCCTCGGTCAGCGGCGGCACCCCGGCGGAACGGATCCGGTGCAGATCCGCTTCCGCCAGCGTCCCGGTCATCCCGGCCGTCGGCACCCACGCACCCCACCCCAAGGACTGCGCGGGCAAGCCCTGGTGACGACGCCGGCACGCCAGCGCGTCCAGAAACGCGTTCGCCGCCGCGTAGTTGCCCTGACCCGCACTTCCCAGCACACCCGAGATCGAGGAGAAGAGCACGAAGGCCTTGACCTCCTGCCCCGCCGTCAGCTCGTGCAGGTTCCACGCCGCATCGACCTTCGGCCGCAGAACAGCCGCGAGGCGCTCCGACGTCAACGCCGTCACCACACCGTCGTCCAGCACACCCGCCGCATGCACCACACCCGTGACCCGCCGACCCCGAAGCGCCTCGGCGAGCGCCACCCGATCCGCGACATCACAGGCCACCACCTCCGCCCGCGCACCCGACCCCGCCAACTCGGCCACCAGGTCGGCCGCCCCGCCCCGCCGACTCAGCAACAACAGGTCCCGCACCCCGTGCTCGACCACCAGATGCCGGGCGACCAACCGCCCCAGACCACCCGTACCACCCGTCACCACCACCGTCCCGTCCCCCCACCCGAAGGACGACCCACCGGGCCCGGCCACCCGCGCCAGCCGCCCGACCCGGACGACGCCCCGGCGGGTGACGAACTGGAAGTTGCCACCGGCCGGTTGGGCGGCGAGGACAGGGAGGGTGGCTGTGGTGTCCGCCTCCGCACCGACGTCGACGAGGGCGAAGCGGCCCGGGTTCTCCGTCTCCGCCGCCCGCACCAGGCCCCACACGGCGGCCCCGGCCAGGTCCACCACCTCACCCGGCACGCCCACCGCCCCCCGGGTGACGAACACCAGACGCGCACCCTCGAAACGCGGCTCGGCCAGCCACTCCTGCACCAGGCCCAGCGCCCACACCGTCGCGGCGTGCACCGCCTCCGGCCCGTCGTGACCGCCGGACACCGGCACGAGCACGACCTCCGGCACCTCCGCCCCCACGGCGCCCAGCTCACCGTCCAGGGTCACCGACCGGACCGGCCCGCCCTCCGACGGCGGCGCGTCCACCCAGTCCAGGCGCAGCAGCGCCCCGCCCGGCCCGACGGTCGTGGTGACGGCGGCCGGCGCGCCCAGTGTCAACGCCGCCGCCGACAGCACGGGCCCGCCCGCCGCGTCCACCACCTCCACGGACACCGAGTCCGCACCCGCTCGGGCGACCCGCAGCCGCACCACGGCCGCGCCGGTCGCGTGCAGGGCCACCTCCCGCCAGTCCACCGGCACCAGCCGCTCGCCGTCCTCCGATCCGAGCAGGCCGGCCGCCTGGACGGCCGCCTCCAGCAGCGCCGGGTGCAGCCCGTACGGCGCCGCGTCCTCGGCCCGGCCGGGCAGCACAGCCTCGGCGAACACCTCCTCGCCGCGCTGCCACACCGCCCGGAGGGTGCGGAAGGCCGGGCCGTGGTCCAGCGGGTCGTGGCAGCTGTCCGGCTCCACGGCCACTGCCTCGGCCGGGGGCCACACCGAGGCGTCGAAACCGCCGTCCCGGCCGCTCCCCATCGCGAGGGTGCCGGTGGCGTGGCAGGTCCACGGCCCCTCCGGCTCCCCTTCCGGCCGGGCGTAGCAGCCCAGCGGCCGCGTCCCGGCCTCGTCCGGGGCGCCCACCACCAGCTGGACCACCACGGCGCCGGCCTCGGGCAGCACCAGCGGCTCACCGGGCGTCAGCCGTTCGACCCGGTCGCAGCCGGCCTGGTCGGCGGCCCGCAGGGCCAGCTCCAGGAACCCGCCGGCCGGGAACACCACTGCTCCGGCCACCCGGTGGCCGCCCAGCCAGGGGTGCGCCGCCGGCGACAGCCGACCGGTCAGCAGCACGCCCGCCGAGTCGGCCGGGGAGACCACCGCCCCGAGCAGCGGGTGCTCGGCCGGTCGCAGGCCCGCGCCGGTCACGTCACCCGTCCGGGCGGCCGGGGCGGGCCAGTAGCGCTCGCGCTGGAAGGCGTACGTCGGCAGGTCGACGCACCGGGCACCGGTGCCGTCGAACAGCCGGGCCCAGTCGACCGGCACGCCGACCACGTGCAGCCGGGCGAGCGCGGTCAGCAGGGTGGCCTCCTCCGGGCGGTCCGGGCGCAGCGCCGGGACGGCGACGCGGTCGGCGCCCTCGTCGGGGTCCTGTCCGGGGTTCTGTCCTGGGTTCTGGTCGGGGTCCTGGTCGGGGTCCTGTGCGACGAGGGCCGTGAGCACGCCACCGGGACCGATCTCCAGGTGGTCGGTCGCCCCCGCCGCCCGGAGGGCCCGGAGGCCGTCGGCGAAGCGGACGGTCTCGCGGACGTGGCGCACCCAGTACGCGGGCGACGCGAAGTCCGCGCCGAGGGCGCCGGTCAGGTTGGAGACGAGCGGGAGCGAAGGGGCCTGGTAGGTCAGCCCGTTGAGAACGGTACGGAACTCGTCGAGCATCGGCTCCATCAACGGCGAGTGGAAGGCGTGCGACACCCGCAACCGGCTCGTACGACGGTCCGCGAAGTGCGCCCCGACCGCCGCGACGGCCTCCTCCGTGCCGGAGACCACCACCGAGGTCGGGCCGTTCACGGCCGCCAGCGCCACGAACTCGCCCAGCAGCGGCCGCACTTCCTCCTCCGAGGCCTCCACCGCCAGCATCGCCCCACCAGCGGGCAACGCCTGCATCAACCTGCCCCGCGCCGCCACCAACGCACACGCATCCGCCAGCGAGAACACCCCCGCCACATGCGCGGCCGCCACCTCACCGATCGAATGCCCCGCCACGAACTCCGGCTGCACGCCCAGCGATTCCACCAGCCGGAACAGCGCCACCTCCACCGCGAACAACCCCGCCTGCGCGAAGTCCGTCCGGTTCAACAACTCCTCATCGTCACCCCACACCACCTCCCGCACCGGCGCCTCGAACTCCGCACACACCGCATCGAACGCCGCCGCGAACACCGGGAACCGGCCGGACAACTCCCGCCCCATCCCCAGCCGTTGCGACCCCTGCCCGGAGAAGAGCAGGGCGAGCCGCCGCTCACCGGCCGTGCCCCGGGCCACCTCGACGCCGTCCAGCAGCACCGCCCGGTGCCCGAACCGCGACCGACCCGCCAGCGACAACCCCACATCCAGCGGCGAGCCGCCCAGTGCCACGCACCCGGCCAGTTGGGCATCCAGCGCGGCCACCGACTTCGCCGACACCACCCACGGCACCGCTCCCGGCACCACCGACGACTCCGCCGCCTCCGAGGCCTCCTCGGGCGCCTCCTCCACGATCACATGCGCGTTCGTCCCACTGATCCCGAACGACGACACCCCGGCCCGCCGGGGCCGCTCGCCGCCCGGCCACTCCCGCGCCTCCGTCAGCAGTTCCACCGCACCGGAGGACCAGTCGACGTGCGAGGAGGGCGTGTCCACGTGCAGGGTCTTCGGCAGCACGCCCGCGCGCATGGCCTGCACGGTCTTGATCACCCCGGCGACCCCGGCGGCGGCCTGGGTGTGCCCCAGGTTGGACTTCACCGAGCCCAGCAGCAGCGGGAGTTCGCGCTCCTGCCCGTACGTCGCCAGCAGCGCTTGCGCCTCGATCGGGTCACCCAGCGGGGTGCCGGTGCCGTGTGCCTCGACCACGTCGACCTCGGTGGCCGAGAGCCCGGCGGCCGCCAGGGCGGCCCGGATCACCCGCTGCTGGGACGGGCCGTTCGGCGCCGTCAGCCCGTTGGACGCACCGTCCTGGTTGACGGCGGAGCCGCGCACCACCGCCAGCACCGGGTGCCCGTTCCTCCGGGCGTCCGAGAGCCGCTCCAGCACCAGCACCCCGACGCCCTCCGACCAGCCGGTGCCGTCCGCCCCGTCCGCGAACGCCTTGCAGTACCCGTCCGAGGCCAGTCCGCCCTGGCGGGTGAAACCGAGGAAGCTCATCGGCGTGGACAGCACGGTGACGCCGCCCGCCAGGGCGAGGGTGCACTCATCGCTGCCGAGGGACTGCGCGGCGAGGTGCATCGCGACCAGTGAGGAGGAGCAGGCGGTGTCCACGGTGAGCGCAGGCCCCTCCAGGCCGAGGCAGTACGAAACCCGGCCCGAGATCACGCTGTTGGCCAGCCCGGTGCTGGCGTGGCCCTCGACCTCCTCGCGCGAGTTCATCACCAGCGAGGCGTAGTCCTGCCCGGTGGTGCCGACGAAGACGCCGGTCCGGGTGCCGCGCAGCGCCGTGGGATCGATGCCCGCCCGCTCGAACGCCTCCCAGGAGGTCTCCAGCAGCAACCGCTGCTGCGGGTCCATCGCCAGCGCCTCGCGCGGCGAGATCCCGAAGAAGCCCGCGTCGAACTCGCCCAGGCCGGTGAGGAAGCCGCCCCGCCGGGTGGCGCTGACGCCGTGTCCCGTACCGGCGCCGGTGCCCGTGCCGAACAGCGCGTCCAGGTCCCAGCCCCGGTCGGTCGGGAAGCCGGAGATGCCGTCGCGGCCCTCGCTCAGCATCCGCCACAGGTCCTCGGGCGAGGCGATCCCGCCGGGGAAGCGACAGGCCATCCCCACGATCGCCACCGGTTCGCCGGCCACCGGGGCCGTCGCGGTGGCCGGGACGGCCGGGGCGTCCGCGTCGCCGAGGAGCCCGTCGAGGAGGTGCGCGGCGAGGGCGTGCGGGGTCGGGTGGTCGAAGACCAGGGTCGCCGGGAGCCGGAGCCCGGTGGCGGTGGTGAGGCGGTTGCGCAGTTCGATCGCGGTGAGGGAGTCGAAGCCCAGGTCCCGGAACTCCCGTCCGGGGTCGACGGCCCGGCCGGAGGGGTGGCCGAGGACGGCGGCGGCCTCGGTGCGTACCAGGTCGAGGAGGTGGCGTGCCCGGTCGGCCGCGCGCAGCGCGTGCAGCCGGGCGGCGAGTTCGGCGCCCGCACCCGGGCCCGTACGGGCGGCGGTGCGGCGCCCGGCGGGCAGCAGGGCGCGGAACACGGTCGGCACGTCGCCGGGCGGGCGCGTTCCGGCGGCCAGTCGGCCGGTCGCCACCAGGTGGGGTTCGTCCACGGCCATGGCGGCGTCGAGCAGGGCCAACCCCTGCTCCTCGGTCAGCGGCGGCACCCCGGCGGAACGGATCCGGTGCAGATCCGCCTCCGACAACGTCCCGGTCATCCCGGCCGTCGGCACCCACGCACCCCACCCCAAGGACTGCGCGGGCAAGCCCTGGTGACGACGCCGGCACGCCAGCGCGTCCAGAAACGCGTTCGCCGCCGCGTAGTTGCCCTGACCCGCACTTCCCAGCACACCCGAGATCGAGGAGAAGAGCACGAAGGCCTTGACCTCCTGCCCCGCCGTCAACTCGTGCAGGTTCCACGCCGCATCGACCTTCGGCCGCAGGACAGCCGCGAGGCGCTCGGGCGTCAACGCCGTCACCACACCGTCGTCCAGCACACCCGCCGCATGCACCACACCCGTGACCCGCCGACCCCGAAGCGCCTCGGCGAGCGCCGCCCGATCGGCGACATCACAGGCCACCACCTCGACCTCGGCTCCCAGCTCCCGCAGTTCCTCCACCCAGGCGCCGAGGCCACCCCGGCGGCTCAGCAACAGCAGTTCCCGGACGCCGTGTTCGGCGACCAGGTGCCGGGCCAGGAGTCGGCCCAGGCCGCCGGTGCCGCCCGTGACGACCACCGTGCCGTCGCCCCAGCCGGAGGACGGCCCCTCGCCCGACACCCGTGCCAGCCGCCCGACCCGGACGACACCCTCCCGGACCACCACCTGCGGCTCGCCCACGGCCAGCACCTCAGCCAGGGGCAGGTCCCCGTCGGTGTCCACCAGCACGAAGCGGCCCGGGTTCTCCGTCTCCGCCGCCCGTACCAGGCCCCACACGGCGGCTCCGGCCAGGTCCACCCCCTCGCCCGGCGCACCCACCGCACCCCGGGTGACGAACACCAGACGCGCACCCTCGAAACGCGGCTCGGCCAGCCACTCCTGCACCAGGCCCAACGCCCACACCGTCGCGGCGTGCACGGCCTCCGGCCCGTCGTGACCGCCGAACACCGGCGCCACCACGACCTCCGGCACCCCGGCCGACAGCGCGGCCAGCGCGGCCGGCTTCCCGTCCAGGGTCACCGAGCGGACCTCCGCGACCCGGCCGAGCGGCGCCGCGACCCAGTCCAGCCGCAGCAGCGAACCGTCGACCGCGCGGGAGGCGGCGACCGGTTCGGCCAGCTCCACCGACTCCGCCGACAGCACCGGCTCCCCCGCCGCGTCCGCCAGGGCCAGCGCCAGCGTGTCCGCGCCCGTGCGCAGCAGCCGCGCCCGCACCACCGACGCCCCCGAAGCGTGCAACGACACCCCGCGCCACCCCACCGGCACCAACCCGCGACCGTCCGCCCCCACCACCGCCGACAACAGCGCCGGATGAAGCCCGAACCCCGCCGCCCCGTCCACCGCCTCCACCTCGACGAAGGCCTCCTCACCCCGCCGCCACAGGCCCTCGCCCTGCGCCACCGCACCGACCGGCGGCCAGACCGAGGCCTCGAAGTCGGCGGTCCGGGCTCCGGCGGTCAACAATCCGGTGGCGTGTTCGGTCCAGGGCTCGTCGAGGGAGCCGTCCGGACGCGCGTGGACGGTCACCGCCCGGGCCCCGGTCCCGTCCGGCGCACCCGCCCGGACCTGCACCGTCACGGCGCCGCCGGTGCCCAGCGGCAACGGTCGGCCGACGGTGAGCCGCTCGACCCGGTCGCAGCCGACGTGGTCGCCGACCCGGAGCACCAGCTCCAGGAACCCGGCCGCCGGGAACACCTCCGCGTCGGCGTCCCAGGCCGCCGTCCCGGGTGACAGCCGGCCGGTGAAGACCACGCTGTCCGTACCGGCCAGCGGCACCGCCGCGCCGAGCAGCGGGTGGTCCGCCGCCAGCAGTCCGACGGCCGCGACGTCCCCGGCGGGGCTGCCCGGGGCAGGCCAGTAGCGCTCGTGCTGGAACGGGTAGGTGGGCAGGTCGACGCGCCGGGCACCGGTACCGTCGAATAGCCGGGCCCAGTCCACCGGCACACCGGCGACGTGCAGCCGGGCCAGGCCGGTGACCAACGCGGGCTCCTCCGGCCGGTCCCGGCGCAGCAGCGGGACGGCGGGGGCGTCGGTGTCCTGGGCGAGGGCCGACAGGACGCCGTCCGGGCCGAGCTCGACGAAGGCCGTGGCGCCGGCCTTCCCGAGGGCGCGCAGGCCATCGGCGAAACGAACCGTCTCCCGGACGTGGCGCACCCAGTAGTCGGCCCCGGTCGTCCCGGTGACGAACTCACCGGTCAGGTTGGAGACCAGCGGGAGCGAGGGTGCCTGGTACGCAAGGCCGTTGAGGACCTCGCGGAACCCGTCCAGCATCGGGTCCATCAGCGGCGAGTGGAAGGCGTGCGACACCCGCAACCGGCTCGTACGACGGTCCGCGAAGTGCGCCCCGACCGCCGCCACAGCCTCCTCCGTACCGGAGACGACGACGGCCCGGGGTCCGTTGACGGCCGCGAGCGAAACGAACTCGCCCAACAGCGGCCGCACTTCCTCCTCCGAGGCCTCCACCGCCAGCATCGCCCCACCAGCGGGCAACGCCTGCATCAACCGACCCCGCGCCGCCACCAACGCACACGCATCCGCCAGCGAGAACACCCCCGCCACATGCGCGGCCGCCACCTCACCGATCGAATGCCCCGCCACGAACTCCGGCTCCACACCCAGCGATTCCAGCAACCGGAACAGCGCCACCTCCACCGCGAACAACCCCGCCTGCGCAAAGTCCGTCCGGTTCAACAACTCCGCATCCCCGCCCCACACCACCTCCCGCACCGGCGCCTCGAACTCCGCACACACCGCATCGAAGGCCGCCGCGAACACCGGGAACCGGCCGCACAACTCCCGCCCCATCCCCAACCGTTGCGACCCCTGCCCCGAGAACAGGAACGCCGTCGACCGCTCCGCCGCCACCCCGCGCGCCGGTTCGGCGCCGTCCAGCAGCACCGCCCGGTGGCGGAACCGCGACCGACCCGCCAGCGACAACCCCACGTCCAGCGGCGAGCCGCCCGCCACGGCCAGCCGGGCCAGCTGCGCGTCCAGCGCGGGCGCCGACTTCGCCGACACCACCCACGGCACCACCCCCGGCACCACCGACGACTCCGCAGCCTCCGAGGCCTCCGAGGCCTCCGGAGCCTCCGCCGGCGCCTCCTCCACGATCACATGCGCGTTCGTCCCACTGATCCCGAACGAGGACACCCCCGCCCGGCGCGGCCGCTCACCGCGCGGCCACTCCCGCGCCTCCGTCAGCAGCCGGACCTGCCCCGCCGACCAGTCCACCCGCCCGGACGGCGACTGCGCGTGCAGGGTCTTCGGCAGCACCCCGGCGCGCAGCGCCAGCACCGTCTTGATCACGCCCGCGACCCCGGCCGCCGCCTGGGCGTGGCCCAGGTTCGACTTGACCGAGCCGAGCCAGAGCGGCCGTCCGGCCTCCCGCCCCTGCCCGTACGTCGCCAGCAGCGCCTGGGCCTCGATCGGGTCACCGAGCGGGGTACCCGTGCCGTGGCCCTCGACCGCGTCCACGTCGGCGGCGGTCAGTCCGGCGTTGGCCAGGGCGGCGCGGATGACGCGCTGCTGGGACGGCCCGTTGGGCGCGGTGAAGCCGTTGGAGGCACCGTCCTGGTTGACGGCGGAGCCGCGCACCACCGCCAGCACCCGGTGCCCGTGGCGCCGGGCGTCCGACAGCCGCTCCAGCACCAGCACCCCCACGCCCTCCGACCAGCCGGTGCCGTCCGCCCCGTCCGCGAAGGCCTTGCACCGTCCGTCCGGCGCCAGCCCGCCCTGCCGGGAGAACTCCAGCAGCGCCCCGGGGGTCGACATCACGTTGACGCCGCCCGCGACGGCCAGCGTGCACTCGCCCGCCCGCAGTGCCTGGACCGCCCAGTGCAGGGCGACCAGCGAGGAGGAGCAGGCGGTGTCCACGGTCACCGCCGGGCCCTCCAGCCCGAGGGTGTAGGAGAGCCGTCCGGAGAGGGCGGAGGCGGCGATGCCGGTGCCGATGTCGCCGGTGGCGTCGGCCGTGGAGCGCACCAGCAGGTAGGCGTAGTCCTGGCCGTTGGTGCCCAGGAAGACGCCGGTGCGGCTGCCGCGCAGGGTCGTCGGGTCGAGGCCGGCCCGCTCGAAGGCCTCCCAGGAGGTCTCCAGCAGCAGCCGCTGCTGGGGGTCGGTGGTGACGGCCTCGCGGGGCGAGATCCCGAAGAAGTCGGCGTCGAACCCGGACACCGCGTCGAGGAAGCCGCCGCGCCGGGAGACCCGGGTGCCGCGCTCGTCCTCGCCGGCGTCCCGGAGGGCGGCGAGGTCCCAGCCGCGGTCCG
This sequence comes from Kitasatospora sp. NPDC089797, assembly GCF_040684795.1. Classification (NCBI taxonomy): domain Bacteria; kingdom Bacillati; phylum Actinomycetota; class Actinomycetes; order Kitasatosporales; family Streptomycetaceae; genus Kitasatospora; species Kitasatospora sp. NPDC089797. The sequence goes on from NZ_JBFBGS010000006.1 coordinate 159,061, forward strand.
ACGGGTAGTCCCCGGTGGCGTCGGCGCCGTTCGCCACCAGCTCCCAGAGGTCCTCGGGCGAGCCGATCCCGCCCGGGTAGCGGCAGCCCATGCCGATGACGGCGACGGGTTCGGTGGCGGCGGCCAGCAGCCGGCGGTTCTGCTGTCGCAGCCGCTCGGACTCCTTCAGCGAGGACCGCAGCGCGGCGACTACCTGGTCATGGTGCGTGGTCATGGCTGCTCCGTCAGTCCTGGGCGTGGTCGGGGTCGTGGCGCAGCGCGGCCTGCACCAGGTCGTCGACGTCCATCGCGTCGATGGCGTCGGCGCCCTCGGGCTCTCCGGTCCCCTCGGCGGGCCCGCCGTCCGCCGCGCCGTCGGCGAGCTTCAGCAGCAGGTCGAGCACCCCGCTGCGGCGCAGCCGCTCCAGCGGGACGGAGTCGACGAAGGACCGCAGCCGGGCCCGCTCGGGCTCCACGCCCGCAGCCGCAGCCGCGCCGGAATCCGTACCGGCGCCGGTGAGCAGGCCGTGCAGGTGCTCGGCGAGCTCGCCGGGGCTCGGGTGGTCGAAGACCAGCGTCGGGGAGAGGTCGAGGCCGGTGGCGGCGGTCAGCCGGTTGCGCAGGTCGACGGCGCCGAGCGAGTCGAACCCGAGGTCCCGGAAGGCCTTGTCCGGCCCGACGGCCTCGGGGCCGGGCAACCCGAGCACCTCGGCCGCCCGGCCGCGGACCAGCCCGAGCAGGGCGGCGGCGCGGCGGGCCGGGGCGAGGGCGGCGAGTTCGGCCCGCAGCTCGCGGCCCTGCCCGGTGGTGCCGCCGGGGGCCTGCGGTGCGGCGTAGCCGGGGAGTTGGGCGAGCAGGCGGCTCGGCCGGACGGCGGTGAAGGCGCGCACGAAGCGCTCCGGGTCGACGTCGGCCACCAGCGTCGTCGGGGCGTCGTCCAGGACGGCCCGGCGCAGCGCGGTGACGGCGGTGGGCGGGTCGAGCGGCCGGATGCCGGTGCGCCGGGCGGCCTCGGCGGCCCGGGGGTCGGCGGCCATGCCGGCGCCGCGCCAGGCGCCCCAGGCGATCGAGGTCGCTGCTCGCCCGTGGGCGCGGCGGCGCTCGGCGAGGGCGTCGAGGAGGGCGTTGGCGGCCGCGTAGCTGCCCTGGCCGGGGTTGCCGACGGCGGCCGAGGCGGAGGAGAACAGGGCGAAGACGGCGAGGTCCCGGTCGGCGGTCAGTTCGTCGAGCAGCAGGGCCGAGGCGGCCTTGGCCCGGTGGACGGCGGTGAAGCGGTCCGGGTCGAGGCCGTCGATCACGCCGTCGTCGAGGACGCCGGCGGCGTGCACGACGGCGGTGAGCGGGTGTTCGGCGGGGACGGCGTCGAGGACGGCGGTGAGCGCCGCCCGGTCGGCCGCGTCGCAGGCGGTGAGGGTGACGGCAGCCCCGGCGGCGGTGAGCTCGGCGTGGAGTTCGGCCGCGCCGGGCGCGTCGGGGCCCCGGCGGCTGAGCAGGACGAGGTGCCGGGCCCCGGCGGCGGCGAGGCCGCGGGCGACCTCGGCTCCGAGGGCGCCGGTGCCGCCGGTGATCAGCACGGTGCCGGTGGGTTCCCAGAGGCCCCGGTCGGCCCCGACGCCCCCGTCCGCCCCGGTCGGGGTGCCGCCGGGGGTGGCGGCCAGTCGGCGGGCGAGCAGGCCGGTGCGGCGGACGGCGAGTTGGTCCTCCCCGGCCGGGTCGGCCAGGACGGCCGCCAGCAGGGCCGCGGTGTCCCGGTCGACGGTCTCCGGCAGGTCGATCAACCCGCCCCAGCGCTCCGGGAGTTCCAGGGCGGCGACCCGGCCGAGGCCCCAGACGGCGGCCTGCGGCAGGCCGGTGACGCGGTCTCCGGGGGCGGCCGCGACGGCCTCCCGGGTGAGGCACCAGAGCGGGGCGCCGATCCGGGCGTCGCCGAGTGCCTGGAGCAGGGTGGCGGTCCGGGCCGTCCCGGCGGGGGCGCCGGTCCCGGCGGTCCCGTCGAGCGCCAGCAGGGACAGCACGCCGGTGAACCCGCCGTCGGGGGCGGGGAGTTCGGCGAGCCGTTCGGCGAGCCGGGCGCGGTCCGGGCCGGGCGCGACGGTCAGCCGGACGGTGTCCGGGCCGAGCGCGGCGAGCACGGCGTCCGTCCAGGGCCCGTGGTCGTCGCCGACCGGCAGGACCGCCAGCCAGCTGCCGACCGGGGCGCCGGAGCGGGGCCGGTCGAGCGGCTGCCAGACGATCCGGCGGCGGAGGGCGTCCACGGCGGTCCGCTCCGCGTGCCGGTCGTGCCAGTCGCGCAGCGCCGGGAGGACCTCGGCGAGCGCGCCGCCGTCCACGTCGAGGGTGTCGGCGAGGGTGTCCAGGGACTCGGTGCGCAGCGCCGTCCAGAACTCCCCGTCGGGGGCCGCGGCCGGGGCCGGTGCGGTGGCGGGCCCGGCCCAGTAGCGCTGCCGCTGGAACGGGTAGGTGGGCAGGTCGACCCGGCGGGCGCCGGTGCCCGCGAAGAGGGCGGGCCAGTGCGGCGCCGCTCCGTCGACGTGCAGGCGGGCGACGGCGGCCAGCAGGGTGGTCCGCTCGTCGCGGCCGGCCCGCAGGGCGGTGGCGGTGACCACCGGGCGGTCGGGGTCGCCCTGGTCGGCGTCGGCGGCCTGGACGAGGGCGGAGAGCACGCCGTCCGGGCCGAGTTCGAGGTGGCGTCGCACGCCGCGGGCGGCGAGGGCGGCCAGGCCGTCGGCGAAGCGGACGGTCTCCCGGACGTGTCGGACCCAGTGGTCCGCGCCGGTCTCCCCGGTGACGAGGTCACCGGTCAGGGTGGAGACGAGCGGGATGCGCGGGGGCGCATAGGCGATGGTCCGGGCGGTCCGCCCGAAGTCGTCGAGCATCGCGTCCATGCGTCCGGAGTGGAAGGCATGGCTCACCCGCAGCCGCCCGGTCCGGCGTCCGTCGGCCGCGAAGCGCGCGGCGAGGCGCTCGACGGCCTCGGTGTCCCCGGAGAGGACGACGGCGTGCGGCCCGTTGACGGCGGCGATCGAGACGCCGTCCGTCAACAGCGGCAACACCTCCCCCTCCGCCGCCCGGACCGAGACCATCGCTCCCCCGCCGGGCAACGCGGACATCAACCGGGCCCGGGCCGCCACCAACACGCAGGCATCCTCCAACGAGAACACCCCCGCCACATGAGCAGCCGCCAACTCCCCCACCGAATGCCCCACCACGAAGTCCGGCCGCACCCCCCACGACTCCACCAACCGGAACAACGCCACCTCCACCGCGAACAACGCCGGCTGAGCGAACCCCGTATCGTCCAACAGAGCAGCCTCCACCGACCCCTCCACCGCGAACAGCACGTCCCGCAGCGGGCCGTCGAGGCGGCCCTCGAAGCCGGCCAGGACGGCGTCCAGCGCGTCCGCGAACGCCGGGTAGGCGGCATACAACTCGGCTCCGACGCCCGGGCGTTGCGTGCCCTGGCCGGGGAACAGGAAGGCAGTCCTGGTGCTCCGGGCCGCGCCCTGGAGGAGGGTGGCATCGGGCTGTCCGGCGGCGAGGGCGCGCAGGCCCCGGGTGAGCTCGGCGCGGTCGGCGGCGAGCAGGACGGCCCGGTGGTCGAGCAGGGTGCGGGTGGTGGCCAGCGAGTGGCCGAGGTCCCGGACCGTCAGGGCGGGCTGCCCGGCGAGCCGGTCGAGCAGGCGGACGGCCTGGTCGCGCAGCGCGGCCGGGGTGGCGGCGGAGAGCGGCACGGGCAGGGTTCGGTCGTCCGGCCGCTCCTCGACCGGATCGGCCGGGGCGGTCTGCTCGGCCGGGGCGGGCTGTTCGAGGATCACGTGGGCGTTGGTGCCGCTGGCCCCGAAGGCCGAGACCCCGGCCCGGCGCGGGCGGCCGCTCGCGGGCCACTCCCGGGCCTCCGCCAGCAGCTCGACGGCGCCGGCGGTCCAGTCGACGTGGGCGGACGGGGTGTCCAGGTGGAGGGTGCGCGGCAGCAGGCCGTGCTCCAGGGCCAGCACCGTCTTGATCACCCCGGCCACCCCGGAGGCGGCCTGGGTGTGGCCCAGGTTGGACTTCAACGCGCCGACCAGCAGCGGCCGTTCGCGGTCCTGCCCGTAGGTGGCGAGCAGCGCCTGGGCCTCGATCGGGTCGCCCAGCCGGGTGCCGGTGCCGTGGGCCTCCACGGCGTCCACCTCCCCGGGCGTCAGACCGGCGGCGGCCAGGGCGCGCCGGATGACGCGCTGCTGGGACGGCCCGTTGGGCGCGGTGATGCCGTTTGAGGCGCCGTCCTGGTTGACCGCGGAGCCGCGCAGCACGGCCAGCACCCGGTGGCCGAGGCGTTCGGCGTCCGAGCGGCGCTCGACCACCAGCACGCCAACGCCCTCGGACCAGCCGGTGCCGTCGGCGGTGTCGGAGAAGGCCCGGCAGCGCCCGTCCGGGGAGAGCGCGCCCATCTCGCCGAACTCGACGAAGCCGACCGGGCTGGACATCACCGTCACCCCGCCCGCCAGGGCGAGCGAGCACTCGCCGGCCCGCAGCGCCTGGGCGGCGAGGTGCAGGGCGACCAGCGAGGAGGAGCAGGCGGTGTCCACGCTCACGGACGGCCCCTCCAGGCCCAGGGTGTAGGAGAGCCGGCCGGAGAGCAGGCTCGCGGACTGGGCGGTCTCGACGTGGCCGAGCTGGCCGACGGCGGGCCGGTAGTCGCCGCTGCCGCCGCCGACGAACACGCCGGTGTCGCCGCCGCGCAGGCCGGCCGGGTCGATCCCGGCCCGCTCCAGCGCCTCCCAGGCGGTCTCCAGAAGGATCCGCTGCTGCGGGTCGACCACCAGGGCCTCGCGCGGCGGGACGCCGAAGAAGGCCGGGTCGAACTCGGCCGCGTCGTACAGGAATCCGCCCTGCCCGGTGACGCTGCGGCCGCGGCCCTCGCGGTCTCCGTGGGCGAGCCGGTCGAGGTCCCAGCCGCGGTCGGTCGGGAACGGGCCGATCGCGTCCGTCCCGGCGAGCAGCAGTTGCCAGAGGTCCTCGGGCGAGCGGACCCCGCCGGGGTAGCGGCAGCCCATGCCGACGATCACGATCGGGTCGTCGGCGGCGGGGGTGGCGACGGCGGCGGGCGGACGCTCGGACTCCCCCTCCTCGTCGAGGAGTTCGGCCCGCAGGCGGCCGGCCAGGGCGGCCGGGGTGGGGTAGTCGAACACCAGGGTGGCGGGCAGCTTCAGGCCGGTCGCGGCGGCGAGCCGGTTGCGCAGGTCGACGGCGGTCAGCGAGTCGAAGCCGAGGTCCTTGAACGGGTGCCCGGCGGGGACGTCCTCGGCGTCGGCGTGGCCGAGCACGGCGGCCGCCTCGGTCCGGACCACCGCGAGCAGGGCCTCGGTGCGCCCGGCGGCGGAGCGGGGCCGCAGCTCGGCGCGCAGTGCCTCGGCGCGGCCGGAGCCGCCGCCGGCCGGCTGCGGCCGGGCGGCGGCGCGGGCCTCGGGCAGGTCGGCGAACAGCCGGGTGGGCCGGGCCTCGGCGAAGGCGGGCGCGAAGCGCTCCCAGGCCACTTCGGCGACGGTGACGTCGGCCGGGCCGTCGGCGGCGGCCGCCAGGGCGGCCAGCGCGCGGTCGGGGGCGAGCGGCGGCAGGCCGTTGGCGCGCAGGTGGGCGGCGAGCGGATCGGGGGTGCTGCCCGCCCAGGCGCCCCAGGAGACGGCGCGGGCGGTGCGGCCGGCGGCCCGGCGGGACTGCGCGGCGGCCTCCAGCAGGGCGCCGGCGGCGGCCTCGTCGGCGCGGCCCTTGACGCCCCAGGTGCCGGCGATGGAGCCGAACAGCAGGTAGGCGTCGAGCGGCCGGTCGCCGAGCGCCGTGTCCAGCGCGGCGAGGTCGGCGAGCAGGCCGGCGAGCTGCTCCTCCGGCGTGCCCGGATCGGCGGTGCGGCCGGTGTGCAGGACGGCGGTGAGCTCCGACAGGTCGCGCACGGCCGCCGACACCGCGGGGTCGCCGGGCGTGCCGGTGACGACGGCCAGGTCGGTGCCGTGCTCGGCGAGTTCGCTCCGCAGCCGCTCGACGGCGGCGGCGGTGTCGACGACGGCGGTGTCGACGACGGCGGCAGTGTCGGCCGTGGTGTCGGTGGAGCCGTCCGCCGGGCTGTCCGCCGCGCCGGCCGTGAGCAGCACCACCTGCCGGGCCTCCGTACGGGCGAGCCAGCGGGCGGTGGGCGCCGCGTGGCCGGTCGGGTCGCCCACCAGCAGGACGGTGCCGCGCGGGCTCCAGGGGCGCGCCTGGGCGTCCGCGGCGGCCCGGACCAGGCGGCGGACGAAGGCCCCGGAGGGCCGCAGGGCGAGCTGGTCCTCCCCGTCGGGCGCGGTCAGCAGGGCGCGCAGCCGGGCGCCGGTGCGGCTGTCGGGGGCCTCGGCGAGGTCGATCGACCCGCCCCAGCGCCGGGGGTGTTCGAGCCCGGCGACCCGGCCGATGCCCCAGGCGGCGGCCTGGGCGGGGCCGGTCGGGGCCTCGGTGTCGCCGACGGCGACGGCGCCCCGGGTGAGGCACCACAGCGGCGCCTCGACCCCGGCCTCGCCGAGCGCGGCGAGCAGCGTGTCCGGCCGGGCGAGCCCGGTGGGCAGCGTGGACCCGGCGGCGAGCAGGGAGACCACGCCGGTGACCGTCGCGGCCGACGGGGCGAGCGCCTCGACGAGGCGGGCGCGGCCGTCCCGGTCGGCTTCGAGGCGGAGCACCCCGGCCCCGAGGGCGGTGAGCACCGCCGCCGTCCACGGGTCCTCGTCCCGGCCGGCGGGAACGACGGCCAGCCAGTTGCCCGGCAGGGCCGCCGGTCCGGCCGGGACGGCGTACGGGCGCCAGGCGGCGCGGTAGCACAGCCGGCCGGCGTCGGTGCGCGCGCTCTGCCGGCGCCGCCAGGTGGACAGCGCGGGCAGCAGGGCGGTGACCGAGGTGTCGTCGGCCAGGCCGAGGGCGGCGCCGAGCTCGGCGGTGTCGGCGCGCTCGACGGCGGACCAGAAGGCGGTGTCCGCCGGGTCCCCGGCGGCGGGCTCGGGGGCGGGCTCGGGCCAGTAGCGCTCGCGCTGGAACGGGTAGGTGGGCAGGTCGACGCGGGCCGCGCCGGTGCCGGCGAGCAGGGCACTCCAGTCGACCGGCACGCCCGCGACGTGCAGCCGGGCGAGCGCGGTGACCAGGGTCCGCTCCTCCGGCCGGTCGCGGCGGCAGCTCGGTTCGGCCACGCAGTCGTGGTCGCCGGTGGACCGCTGGGCGAGCGCGGTGAGCACGCCGTCCGGGCCCAGCTCCAGCAGGGCGCCGGCCCCCGCCGTGACGAGGGCGCGGACGCCGTCGGCGAAGCGGACGGTCTCCCGGACGTGGCGCACCCAGTAGGCGGGTTCCGTGAACTCCGCACCGGTGTCGCCGGTGAGGTTGGAGACGATCGGGAGCGAAGGGGCCTGGTAGGTCAGCCCGTTCAGGACCTCACGGAACTCGGCCAGCATCGGGTCCATCAGCGGCGAGTGGAAGGCGTGCGAGACCCGCAGCCGGCTCGTCCTGCGGTCGGCGAACTGCGCCCCGACCGCGGCGACGGCCTCCTCCGTGCCGGAGACGACCACCGAGGTCGGGCCGTTCACGGCCGCCAGCGCGACGAACTCGCCCAGCAGCGGGCGCACTTCCTCCTCCGACGCCTCCACCGCCAGCATCGCCCCGCCGGACGGCAGCGCCTGCATCAACCGGCCCCGCGCCGCCACCAGCGCACACGCGTCCGCCAGCGAGAAGACCCCGGCGACGTGCGCGGCCGCGACCTCGCCGATCGAGTGGCCGGCCACGAACTCCGGCCGCACACCGAGCGATTCCACCAGCCGGAACAGCGCCACCTCCACCGCGAACAGCCCCGCCTGGGCGTACGCCGTCCCGTTCAGCAGCTCCTCGTCCCCGCCCCACAGCACGTCCCGCAGCGGGTGGTCCAGGTGCTGGTCCAGCCGGGCGCAGACCGCGTCGAAGGCCTCCGCGAACACCGCGAAGCGTCCGTACAACTCCCGTCCCATGCCGAGGCGTTGCGCGCCCTGGCCGGAGAAGAGGACCGCCACCGGCCGGTCCGCGGCGCGTCCGCGCGCGATCTCGACCCCGTCCAGCAGCACCGCCCGGTGCGCGAGGGCGGCCCGCCCGGCGGCCAGCGAGTGGGCCACGTCGAGCGCGGGCACCCCCGTGACCGTGCCGAGCCGGGCGAGCGCGGCGTCCAACGCGGCCGCGGACCCGGCGGAGACCACCCAGGGCGCCGCCCCGGCCACCGCCACCGCGCCGGGGGCCGGCGCGGCCTCGGGGGCCTGTTCGAGCAGCACGTGCGCATTGGTGCCGCTGACACCGAAGGCCGACACGCCGGCCCGGCGCGGGCGGCCGGTCTCCGGCCAGTCCCGGGCCTCGGTCAGCAGTTCGACGACGCCGGACGTCCAGTCGATGTGCCGCGAGGGCGCGTCCACGTGCAGGGTGCGCGGCAGCACCCCGTGCCGCAGCGCGAGCACCGTCCGGATCACCCCGGCCGCCCCGGCGGCCGCCTGGGTGTGGCCCAGGTTGGACTTCACCGAGCCGACCAGCAGGGGCAGTTCACGCCCCGGCCGGTACGCGGCCTGGAGCGCGTGCGCCTCGATCGGGTCGCCGAGGGCGGTGCCGGTGCCGTGCGCCTCGACGGCGTCCACCTCAGCGGCGGTCAGGCCCGCGTCGGCCAGCGCCGCCCGGATCACCCGCTGCTGGGCCCGCCCGTTGGGCGCGGTCAGCCCGTTGGAGGCGCCGTCCTGGTTGACGGCGCTGCCGCGCAGCACCGCCAGCACCGGGTGCCCGTTGCGCCGGGCGTCGGAGAGCCGCTCCAGCACCAGCACGCCCGCGCCCTCGGACCAGGCGGTACCGTCGGCGGCGTCCGCGAAGGGCTTGCAGCGGCCGTCGGCGGCCAGACCGCCCTGGGCGGTGAACTCGACGAAGGCGTCCGGACCGGACATCACCGAGGCGCCGCCGGCCAGCGCCAGCGAGCACTCCCCGGCGCCCAGCGCGCGGGCGGCCAGGTGGAGCGCGACCAGCGCGGAGGAGCAGGCGGTGTCCACGGTGACGGCCGGCCCCTCCAGCCCGAGGGTGTAGGAGAGGCGGCCGGACAGCACGCTCGCGGTGTTGCCGGTGGCGGCGTGGCCGCGCACGTCGGCGGTGCCGCGGCGCAGCACGGTCAGGTAGTCCTGGCCGTTGGTGCCGACGAACACGCCGGTGTCGCTGCCGCGCAGCCGGTCGGGGGCGATGCCGGAGCGCTCCAGCGCCTCCCAGGAGGTCTCCAGCAGCAGCCGCTGCTGCGGGTCCATGGCGAGCGCCTCGCGCGGCGAGATGCCGAAGAAGCGCGCGTCGAAGCGGCCGACGTCGTCCAGGAAGCCGCCGTGCAGGGTGGCCGAGCCGCCGGCGCCGAGGGCGTCGAGGTCCCAGCCGCGGTCGGTGGGGAACGGGCGGACGGCGTCGGTGCCGTCGCTCAGCAGCCGCCACAGGTCCTCGGGGCTCTCCACGCCGCCGGGGAACCGGCAGGCCATGCCGGTGATCACGACCGGGTCGTCGGCGACCGGGCGCGGGGCGGCGCTCGGGGCGGACTCCGGGAGGCCGCCGAGGAGTTCGGCGAGCAGGTGGGCGGCCAGGTCGGCCGGGGTCGGGTGGTCGTAGACCAGGGTCGCGGGCAGGGCGAGCCCGGTGGCGGCGGTGAGGGTGTTGCGCAGTTCGACGGTGGTGAGGGAGTCCATGCCGAGGTCGGTGAAGGCCTGGTCGGCGTCGATCCGCTCGCCGTCGGGGTGGCCGAGGACGGCCGCGACCCGGGTGCGCACGACGTCGAGCAGGAAGCGCGGGCGGGCCGACCCGGGCAGGTCGGCGACGCGCTGCCGCAGCCCGGACTCCGGGGCGGCGTCGGCGCGGCGCCCGGCCGGCCCGGCGAGGGCGGCGATCAGCGGGACCGGGCGCTGCGCGCCGAACACGGCGGCGAAGCGCTGCCAGTCGAGGTCGGCGACGGTGAGCGCGGTGTCGTCGTGGTCGAGGGCGTGGCCGAGGGCGGCCAGTGCGCGCCGCGCGGCCATCGGCGTGTAGCCGCCCCGGCGGACCCGCTGCTCGACTCCGCTGCCGGCCCCGGCCATGCCCGCCCCGGCCCACGGGCCCCAGGCGATCGCGGTGGCCGGGCGGCCGTCGGCGCGGCGGCGTTCGGCGAGGGCGTCGAGGTGGGCGTTGGCGGCGGCGTAGTTGGCCTGGCCGGCGGCGCCGAGGGTGCCGGCGGTGGAGGTGAACAGGACGAAGGCGGCGAGGTCGGCCGTGCGGGTGAGTTCGTCGAGGTGCCGGGCCGCGTCGACCTTGGGCCGGAGCACCTCGGCGAACCGGTCGGCGTCCAGGGTGTCGAGGGTGCCGTCGGCCACCACACCGGCGGTGTGGAACACCGCGGTGAGCGGCCGGTCGGCCGGAACGGCGGCGAGGACGGCCGCGAGGGCGTCGCGGTCGGCGACGTCGCAGGCGGTCAGGGTGGCCTCGGCGCCGAGGGCGGCGAGGTCGGCGCGCAGCTGCCCGGCGCCCGGGGCGTCGGCGCCGCGCCGGCTGAGCAGCAGCAGGTGTTCGGCGCCCTGTTCGGCGAGCCGGCGGGCGAGGTGTCCGCCGAGGCCGCCGGTGCCGCCGGTGATCAGCACGGTGCCGCGGGGCGTGTACGGCCGGGTGGCCGGGCGGTCGCCGAGCGGGTGCCGCACCAGGCGGCGGGCGAAGGTGCCGGAGGCGCGGACGGCGAGTTGGTCCTCGCCGTCGGTGCGGGTGAGCGCGGCGGCCAGCCGGCGCAGCACGGCGTCGTCGAGCTGCTCCAGCTGCCCCGCCTGACAGGACGGATCCGCGGACTCGGTGGAGCCCGGCAGGTCGACCAACCCGCCCCAGCGGGTGGGCAGTTCGAGTGCGGCCGAGCGGCCGAGGCCCCAGACGGCGGCCTGTCCGGGGTCGGCGGGCCGGTCGGAGCGGCCGGTGGAGACGGCGCCGCGGGTGAGGCACCACAACGGAGCCGACGGCCCGGCGTCGCCGAGGGCCTGGACGGCGGTGACGGTGGCCGGGAGGGGGTCAGGGCCGAGCGCGAGCAGGGACAGTACGCCGGTGAACTCCCCGGCCTCCCGCAGCTGTTCGGCGAGCGCGGCCCGGTCGGTGCCGGCCGGGACGATCAGTGGCACGGGCTGTTCGACGATCCGTTCCAGCCCGGGGACGGCTTCGGTCGCGAGCACCAGCCAGCGGCCGCGGGCGGGGCGGTCGCCGGGCGCGGCGCCGTCGAGCGGGGTCCAGGCGGCGCGGTAGCGCCAGGCGTCGACGGTCGCGTGCTCGTGCCGCCCGCGCCGCCAGTCGGCCAGTGCGGCGAGGGTGTCCCGGTCGAGGTCCCGGCCGGTGTCGAGGGCGCCGAGGTCGCCCCGGTCGACGGCCGCCCAGAACGCGGCGTCCACCGGATCGGGGCCGGTGGGCGCCGGTCGCCCGGTCTCCGGCCAGTAGCGCTGCCGCTGGAACGGGTAGGTGGGCAGGTCGGTACGGCGGGCGCCGGTGCCGGCGAACACCCCGGGCCAGCGCGGCCGGACACCGTGCACGACGAGGGCGGCCAAGGCGGCGGTGAGAGTGGCGACTTCGGGCCGCCCCCGGCGCAGCGCGGGGACGGCGGGGAGCGCCCCGTCGTCCCCGAGGGTGTCCCGGGCGGCGGCGGTGAGGGTGGCGTCCGGCCCGAGTTCGAGCAGCAGGCCGGCGCCGCGCCCGGCCAGGGCGCGGACGGCGTCGGCGAAGCGGACGGTGCCGCGCACCTGGCGGGTCCAGTGGCCGGGGTCGCCGAGTTCCTCGGAGCCGACGGGCGCGCCGGTCACGGTGGAGATCAGCGGGATGGTCGGGGCCTGCGGGGTGAGGGTGGCCGCGACCCGGGCGTAGGCGTCGAGCATCGGGTCCATCAGCGGCGAGTGGAAGGCGTGCGAGACGGACAGCCGCTTGGTCCGCCGGTCGTCGAACCCGGCGGCGATCCGCAGGACTTCGTCCTCCGCACCGGAGAGGACGACGGCGTGCGGCCCGTTGACGGCGGCGATCGAGACGCCGTCCGTCAACAGCGGCAGCACCTCCGCCTCCGCCGCCCGGACCGAGACCATCGCTCCCCCGCCGGGCAACGCGGACATCAACCGGGCCCGAGCCGCCACCAACGCGCAGGCATCCTCCAACGAGAACACCCCCGCCACATGAGCAGCCGCCAACTCCCCCACCGAATGCCCCACCACGAAGTCCGGCCGCACCCCCCACGACTCCACCAACCGGAACAACGCCACCTCCACCGCGAACAACGCCGGTTGAGCGAACCCCGTATCGTCCAACAGCGCGGCCTCCACCGACCCCTCCACCGCGAACAGCACGTCCCGCAGCGGGAGTTCGCCCGCGAGGTCCGAGTCGGCCAGGTCGAAGCGGGCGAGCACGGCGTCCAGCGCCTCGGCGTAGACCGGGTACCGCCGGTACAGCTCACGGCCCATCCCGGCGTACTGGCTGCCCTGGCCGGTGAACAGGAAGGCCAGGCCGCCGCCGACGGGCCGGCCGGTGACCAGGGCGGCGTCCGGCAGCCCGTCGCGCAGGGCGGCCAGGGCACGGCGCAGCTCGGCGCGGTCACCGGTGGCGACGGCGGCCCGCCGGTCGAGCGCGGCCCGGGTGGTGGCGAGCGAGAACGCCAGGTCGGCGAGCGGCGGTTCGGGCTGCCGGTCCAGGACGGTGAGCAGCCGGGCGGCCTGGTCGCGCAGCGCCGCGTCGGTGCGGGCCGACAGCACGACGGGCAGCGCCCGGCCCCCGGTCGGCGCGGTGGCCGACTCCGGCGCAGGGACAGGCGCCGACGCGGAGGCCGGCTCAGCCGCGGGGCCCTGTTCGAGGACCACATGGGCGTTGGTGCCGCTGAGCCCGAAGGAGGACACCCCGGCCCGCCGGGGCCGGCCGGTGTCCGGCCAGTCCCGGGCCTCGGTGAGCAGTTCGACGGCCCCTGCGGTCCACTCGACGTGGCCGGACGGCCGGTCGATGTGCAGGCTGGCCGGGACCAGGCCGTGCCGCATGGCCAGCACCGTCTTGATCACCCCGGCGACGCCCGAGGCCATCTGGGTGTGGCCCAGGTTGGACTTCACCGAGCCGAGCAGCAGCGGGAGTTCACGGTCCTGCCCGTACGTCGCGAGCAGCGCCTGGGCCTCGATCGGGTCGCCGAGGGCGGTGCCGGTGCCGTGCCCCTCCACCACGTCGACCTCGCCCGCGCTCAGCCGGGCGTCGGCCAGCGCGGCGCGGATGACCCGCTGCTGGGAGGGCCCGTTGGGCGCGGTGAGCCCGTTGGAGGCGCCGTCCTGGTTGACGGCGGAGCCGCGCACCACGGCGAGCACGGGGTGGCCGAGGCGTTCGGCGTCGGAGAGCCGCTCGACCAGGACGAGGCCGACGCCCTCGGCGAGGCTCATGCCGTCGGCGCCGTCGGCGTAGGCCTTGCAGCGGCCGTCGGGGGCCATCGCGCGCTGGCGGCTGAAGCCGACGAAGGCGTTCGGGGTGGCCATCACGCTGACGCCGCCGGCCAGCGCCAGGGTACTCTCCCCGTTGCGCAGCGACTGGCAGGCCAGGTGCAGCGCGACCAGCGAGGAGGAGCAGGCGGTGTCCAGGGTGACGGCCGGGCCCTCGAAGCCGAAGGTGTAGGAGATCCGGCCGGACAGCACGCTCGGGATGGTGCCGGTGACCAGGTGGCCCTCGGCGCCGTCCTGGACGGAGTCGCCGGGGCTGTAGTCCTGGTAGCTGGCGCCGATGAAGGTGCCGGTGCGGCTGCCGCGCAGCGCGGCCGGGTCGAGCCCGGCCCGCTCGACCGCCTCCCAGGCGGTCTCCAGCAGCAGGCGCTGCTGCGGGTCCATCGCGATCGCCTCGCGCGGCGAGATGCCGAAGAAGGCGGCGTCGAAGTCGGCGGCCCCGGGCAGGAATCCGCCGCGCACCGAGTAGGTGCGGCCGGGGGTGTCCGGGTCCGGGTCGTACAGTCCCTCCGCGTCCCAGCCGCGGTCGGCGGGCCACTCGCCGACGGCGTCGCCGCCCTCGGCGACCAGCCGCCACAGGTCCTCGGGCGAGCCGACCCCGCCGGGGTAGCGGCAGCTCATGCCGATGATCGCGATCGGTTCGTCCCGGGTGGCCGGGGCGGCGTCGGGCGCCGGGGCGACGGCCTCCGGGCCCGCGATCCGCTCGCGCAGGTGGCGGACCAGGGCGCGCGGGTCGGGGTGGTCGAAGACCAGGGTGCTGGGCAGGGTCAGCCCGGTGGCGGCGGCCAGCCGGTTGCGCAGGTCGACGGCGGTGAGCGAGTCGAAGCCGACGTCCCGGAAGGCCCGTTGGTCGGAGAGCACCTCGGGCGAGGCGTGGCCGAGGGTGGTGGCGGCCTCGGCGCGGACCAGGTCCAGCAGCCGGCGCTCCTGCTCGGCGGCCGGCAGGACGCGCAGCCGGGCGGCGAACTCGCCGTCCCCGGCGGGCCGGCGGCCCGCGTCGGCGAGCCGGCGCACCTCGGGGACCTCCTCGAACAGCGCGGTGGGCCGGCCGGAGGTGAAGACCGGGTGGTACCGCTCCCAGTCGACGTCGGCGATCGCGAGGACCCGCTCGTCGCCGTCGAGGGCCTGGCGCAGCCCGTCCAGGGCGAGGGCCGGGTCCATGAAGACCAGTCCGCTGCGGCGGATCTGTCCGGGGTCGACCCGGCCGAGTTCGAGGTCGTCGGCCCAGATGCCCCAGGAGACGGCGGTGGCCCGGCCGCCGCGGGCGCGGCGGTGCTCGGCGAGCGCGTTGAGGTAGGCGTTGCCGGCGACATAGGCGGCGTGCCGGCCGCTGCCCCACAGCCCGGCGGTGGAGGAGTAGAGCACGAAGGCGTCGAGCTGGTCGTCGGGCAGGAGTTCGTCGAGGTGCCGGGCGCCGGTGGCCTTGGCGTGCAGGACCTTGGCGAAGGCCTCGGGGGTGGTCTCCTCGATGGACGCCAGCTCGATGACGGCGGCGGTGTGCACGACGGTGCGCACGGTGTGGCCGTCGGCGGCCAGCGCGTCGAGCATCCGGGCGACGGCGTCGCGGTCGGTGAGGTCGCAGGCGACCATGGCGGCCTCGCAGCCGAGGCCGGCGAGTTCGGCGAGCAGCCCGGCGGCGCCGGGGGCGTCCGGGCCGCGGCGGCTGGTGAGCACGATCCGGTCGGCGCCGTCGGCGGCGAGCCGGCGGGCCAGGTGCGGCGCCAGGGTGCCGGTGCCGCCGGTGATCAGGACGGTGCCGCGCGGCGCCGGAGCGGCCGGGCGGGCGGGCGCCGGCTCGGCGCGGACGATCCGGCGGGCGTACGCGCCGGAGGGGCGGACGGCCACCTGGTCCTCGCCGCTGCCGGCGCTACCGCTGTCGCCGAGGGCGCCGGCCAGCACGGCGGCCAGCCGTTCGCCGCCGCGCTCGTCGAGCCGTGCGGGCAGGTCGACCACACCGCCCCAGCGCTGGGGGTGTTCCAGGGCGGCCGTCCAGCCGAGGCCGTGGACCTGCGCCTGCACCGGGTTGGTCAGCCGGTCGCCGCGGGTGGCGGCCACGGCGTCCCGGGTGAGGCACCACAGGGGCGCGTCCCGGCCGGTGTCGCCGAGGGCCTGGATCAGCGCGAGGGTGAGGGCGAGGCCCACGGGCAGGGCCGGGTGGCGCTCGCCGGGCGCTTCGGCGGTGGCGAGCAGCGAGACGATGCCGGTGAGCCCGGCGCCGGCGAACCCGGTGCCGGTGAGCCCGGCGCCGTCCAGGGCGGCGAGCCGCTCGGCGAGCCGCTGCCGGTCGGTGCAGCCGTCGTCCAGGACGAGGTGCTCGACCCGGGCGCCGTGGGCGGTCAGCGCGTCGACGACGTCCTGGTCCTCCCCCGCGGCGGTGGTGACGAGCAGCCAGGTGCCGTCCAGCTCCGCCGCACCGGCGGTGGCGAGCGGCTTCCAGACCGCCCGGTAGCGCCAGGCGCCGAGGGTGGAGCGGTCGCGGCGGCGCCGGTGCCAGTCGGAGAGCGCGGGCAGCACCGGGGCGAGGGCGCCGCTGTCGATCCGCAGCCGGGCGGCCAGCGTCTCGACGTCGGCCTCCTCGACGGCGCTCCAGAACTCGCCGTCCTCCGGCGCGCCGCCGGGGCGCGGGGCGACGGCCCACAGGTGCTCGCGCTGGAAGGCGTAGGTGGGCAGCGGGACGCGGCGGGCGCCGGCCAGCAGGCCGGACCAGTCGGCGCGGGCGCCGCGGACGAAGGCCTGGGCGAGCGAGGCGACGAAGCGGTCGGTGCCGCCCTGGTCGCGGCGCAGGGTGCCGACCGCGGCGGCCCGGCCGGCGCAGTCCTCGGCGGTGGCCTCGATCGTCATGGTGAGCACCGGGTGCGGGCTCACCTCGATGAACAACTCGTGGCCCTGGGACATCAGTTCACGGATCGCCGGGTCGAAGCGGACCGGCCGGCGCAGGTTGCGGTACCAGTAGTCGGCGTCCAGCGCGGCGGCGTCCGACAGTTCCCCGGTGACGGTGGAGTGGAACGGCACCTCGGCGGCGCGCGGGCGGATCGGGGCGAGGGCCGCCACCAGCTCGTCGGCGAGCAGCTCGACCTGGGCCGAGTGCGAGGCGTAGTCGACGCTGATCCGCCGGGCGCGTATCCCGTCGGCCTCGAACTCGGCCATCAGTGCGTCGAGTTGACCGGCGAGTCCGGAGACCACCACGGTCCGCGGGCCGTTCACGGCGGCGATGCCCAGTCCGTCGCCGTGCGGGCGCAGCCGCTCCTCGGCCTCGGCGGCCGACAGCGGCACGGAGACCATCCCGCCGGAGCCGGCCAGCACCCGGGCGATCAGCCGGCTGCGCAGGGCGACCACCCGGGCGCCGTCCGCCAGGGAGAGCGCACCGGCCACCACGGCGGCGGCGATCTCGCCCTGGGAGTGCCCGACCACCGCGTCCGGGTGCACCCCGTGGGCGCGCCACAGCTCGGCGAGCGCCACCATCACGGCGAAGGTGGCGGGCTGGACGACGTCGACCCGGTCCAGGCCGGGCGCGCCGTCGGCCTGCCGCAGCACGTCGAGCAGCGACCAGTCGACGTGGCCCGCCAGGGCGGCCGCGCACTCGGCCAGCCGCTCGGCGAACACCGGTGAGGTGTCGAGGAGTTCGGCAGCCATGCCGGCCCACTGGGAGCCCTGGCCGGGGAACACGAAGACCGTCCGGCCGGCGCCCTCGGCGAGACCGTGCACGGTGTTCGGCGCGGAGCCTCCCTCGGCGAGCGCGGTCAGGCCCGCGCGCAGCTCCGCCGGGTCGTCGCCGAGCACCACGGCGCGGTGCTCGAAGAGCGTCCGGGTGGTCAGCAGCGCGTGCCCGACGTCGCGCGGGCGCAGGGCGGGCCCGGCGTCCAGCTGCTCGGCCAGCCGGGCGGCCTGGGCGCGCAGCGCCGCGGGCGTGCGGGCGGAGAGCACCCACGGGACGGGACCGTCGACGCCCTGATCGGCCGTCGGGACGGCGCTTACGGCGTGCGGGGCGGCGACGGCGGCCGGGGCGGGGACGGCGGCCGGGGCCTCCTCCAGCAGGACGTGGGCGTTGGTGCCGCTGATCCCGAAGGAGGAGACGGCGCAGCGCCGGGTCCGCTCGCCGACCGGCCAGGCGACCGGTTCCTGGAGCAGGGCGACGCTGCCCGGCGTCCAGTTGATGTGGGTGGACGGCTGGTCGGCGTGCAGGGTGCGCGGCAGCAGACCGTGCCGCAGCGCCTGGACCATCTTGATCACCCCGGCCACGCCGGCCGCCGACTGGGTGTGGCCGAGGTTGGACTTCACCGAGCCGAGCAGCAGCGGGCGCCGCGGGTCGCGGTCGCGCCCGTAGGCGGCCTGGAGCGCCTGGGCCTCGATCGGGTCGCCGAGGGCGGTGCCGGTGCCGTGTGCCTCGACCACGTCGACCTCGGCGGCCGAGAGCCCGGCGTTGGCGAGGGCGGCGCGGATGACGCGCTGCTGGGAGGGCCCGTTGGGCGCGGTGAGCCCGTTGGAGGCACCGTCCTGGTTGATCGCCGAGCCGCGGATGACGGCGAGCACCGGGTGGCCGTGGCGCTCGGCGTCGGAGAGCCGCTCCAGGACGAGGACGCCGACGCCCTCGGCGAGGGTCATGCCGTCGGCGGCCTCGGAGAAGGGCTTGCAGCGGCCGTCGGCGGCCAGCGCGCGCTGGCGGCTGAAGGCGATGAACGCGTTCGGATTGGTCATCACGGTGGCGCCGCCGGCCAGCGCGAGGCTGCTCTCGCCGCCGCGCAGCGACTGGCAGGCCAGGTGCAGGGCGACCAGCGAGGAGGAGCAGGCGGTGTCGACGGTGACGGCCGGGCCCTCCAGGCCGAGCAGGTAGGCGAGCCGGCCGGAGAGCACGCTCGGGCTGGTGCCGGTGACGGCGTGCCCGGCCGAGCTGTCGTCCATGCCGAGCCCGTACTCCTGGTACGTGGATCCGATGAACGTCCCGGTGGCGCTGCCGTGCACCGAGGTCGGGTCGATGCCCGCGGACTCGAAGGCCTCCCAGGTGGTCTCCAGCAGCAGGCGCTGCTGGGGGTCCATGGCCAGCGCCTCGCGCGGGGAGATGCCGAAGAAGGCGGCGTCGAACTCGCCGGCCCGGTGCAGGAAGCCGCCGCGGGTGGAGTAGGTGCGGCCGTTGGCGTCCGGGTCGGGGTCGTAGAGGCCGGTGTCCCAGCCGCGGTTGTCCGGGAACTCGGAGGTGGCGTCCAGGCCGTCGGCGACCAGCCGCCACAGCTGTTCGGGGTTCTCGGCGCCGCCGGGGAACCGGCAGCCCATGCCGACGATCGCGATCGGTTCGGCCGGGTCGGCCACCACGATCTGATGCTCCGTCGGATTGCTTTCCCCGCCGAGCAGTTCGCCGCCCAGGAAGGCCGCCAGGGCGAGCGGGTTGGGGTGGTCGAAGGCCAGGGTGCTGGGCAGGGGCAGCCCGGTCAGGGCGGCCAGCCGCTTGCGCAGTTCGACGGCGGTCAGCGAGTCGAAGCCGGCGTCGCGGAAGGCCCGCCGCTCCGGGAGGGCGTCGGCGGAACCGTGGCCGAGGACCACGGCCGCCTCGCGGCGCACCAGGTCCACCAGCAGCCGGTCGCGTTCGGGCCCGGCGAGCCCGCGCAGTCGGCGGGCCAGGTCGGTGGCGGCCCCGGTGCCGGCGGCGGCGGTCCGGGCCAGCGCGCGGACCTCGGGGAGTGCGTCGAACAGCGTGCTGGGCCGGGCGGCGGTGAAGACGGGGGCGTAGCGCTCCCAGTCGACGTCCGCGACGGTCACCACGGCGTCCTCGTGGACGATCGCGCGGCGCAGCTCGGTGAGCGCGCTCTCCGCGGCGAGGAAGCGCAGCCCCTGGCGGCGCAGGCCGTCGGAGACCGCCTCGTGGGCGGCCATCCCGGCGCCGGCCCACGGGCCCCAGGCGATCGAGGTGGCGGTCAGGCCGCGTGCCCGGCGGTTCTCGGCGAGCGCGTCCAGGTAGGCGTTGGCAGCGGCGTAGGCGCTCTGCCCGGCGCTGCCCCAGACCCCGGCGACGGAGGAGTACAGGACGAAGAAGTCCAGGTCGTGGTCGGCGAGCAGGGCGTCGAGGTGGGCGGCGCCGTGCAGCTTGGCGGCGGTGAGGCGGTGCAGTTCCTCGGGCCCGGTGTCGGCCAGCGGGGCGGCCTGGCCGACCCCGGCGGCGTGCACCACGCCGGTCAGCGGGTGTTCGGCCGGGACGGCGGCCAGCACCGCGGCGAGTGCCTCCCGGTCAGCGGCGTCGCAGGCCAGCACGGTGGCGTCGGCGCCCGACTCCCCGAGTTCGGCGAGGAGTTCGGCGACACCGGGGGCCTGCGGGCCGCGCCGGCCGGTGAGCAGCAGGTGCCGGGCGCCGGCCCGGGCGAGCCAGCGGGCCGTCTCGGCGCCGAGGGCGCCGGTGCCGCCGGTCACCAGCACGGTGCCGTCGACCCTGAACTCCTCGGCCCGGGGCAGCTCGTCGACGGGGTGGCGGACCAGGCGGCGGCCATAGGCGGCGGTGCCGCGCAGCGCGATCTGGTCCTCGCCGGTGCGGCGCCCGCCGCCGGCGAGGACGCCGACCAGGCCCTGCACGGTCGGCGCGTCCAGCACCGGCGGCAGGTCGACCAGGCCGCCCGGCGCCTGCGGCCGCTCCAGCAGGGCGACCCGGCCGAGGCCCCAGGCGGCGGCCTGGACGGGGTTGGTGAGCGGGTCGGCCGGTCCGGTGGAGACGGCGCCCCGGGTGACGGTCCACAGCGGGACGGCCGACCGCAGGTCGCCGAGCGCCTGGGCCAGCACGGCGCCCCGGGCGAGGCCGGTCGGCAGGCCGGGCCCGGGGGTGGGCCGGTCGGCCAGCGGGAGCAACGACAGGATGCCGGCGAGTGCGCCGAACCCGTCGATCCGCCGGGCGAGTTCGGCCCGGTCCCGGCAGGCGTCGTCGAGCACCAGCCGTTCCAGCCGGGCCCCGTGGCCGCGCAGGGCGGCGAGCAGGTCCTCGTCGTCGACGCCGTCGGCGGTGGCGACCAGCCAGGTGCCGTCGAGCACGGGCGCGGCGGCGGGCCGGACGGGCTGCCAGCGCACCCGGTAGCGGGCCGCGTCCAGCAGGGTCTTCTCGTGCCGGGTGCGGCGCCAGTCGGCGAGGGCGGGCAGCAGGGCGTACAGGCCGGCGTGGTGTTCGTCGCGCAGGCCGAGCAGTCCGGCGAGTTCGGCGGCGCTGCCGCGTTCGACGGCGCCCCACAGGGCCGCGTCGGCCGGGTCGGCGGCCGGGGCCGCCGGGGCGGGCTCGGCCTCGGGCCAGTAGCGCTGGCGCTGGAAGGCGTAGGTGGGCAGCTCGACCGGGCGGGCGACGGTGCCGGTGCCGGTGTCGGTGTGCAGGGCGGCCCGGTCCGGGACGTGGCCGCGGACGTGCAGGGCGGCCAGGGCCAGGGCGGTGGTGCGCTGTTCGGGGCGTCCGGCGCGCAGCAGCGGCACGGCCGTCACGGCGGTGTCACCGGCCAGGACGTCCTCGGTGAGCGCGGCGAGCACGCCGTCGGGGCCGAGTTCCAGGAAGGTCGTGGCGCCGGCCGCGCGGGCGGTGCGTACCGCGTCGGCGAAGCGGACGGTCTCCCGGACGTGCCGCACCCAATACTCCGGGGAGCGCAGTTCGGCCTCGGTGGCGGCCTCTCCGGTGGTGTCGGAGACCAGCGGGATGCGCGGCGGGTGGAACGCCAGCCCGGCGACGGCGGCGCCGAACTCGGCCAGCATCGGTTCCATCAGCGGCGAGTGGAAGGCGTGCGAGACGCTCAGCCGCTTGGTGCGGCGGCCTTCGGCGGCGAACTCCCCGGCGATCCGCAGGACGTCGTCCGCCGGGCCGGAGAGCACCACGGCCCGGGGGCCGTTGACGGCGGCGAGCGCGACGCCGGGCACCAGGCGGGCCAGCGCCTCCGCCTCGTCGGCCTCGACCGAGACCATGGCACCGCCCTCGGGCAGCGCCTCCATCAGCCGGGCGCGGGCGGCGACCAGGGTGCAGGCGTCGGCGAGGGTGAGCACGCCCGCGCAGTGCGCGGCGGCGACGGCGCCGATGGAGTGGCCGAGCAGCAGGTCGGGGCGCACGCCCAGGGAGTCGAGCAGCCGGAACAGCGCGACCTCGACCGCGAAGACGGCGGGCTGGGCCCAGCCGGTCCGGTTCAGCAGTTGTTCGTCCGCGCCGTGCAGCACCTCGCGCAGCGGGCGCTCCAGCCGGGGGCCGAACGCGTCCAGCACCTCCGTCAGGGCGTCGGCGAACACCGGGTAGTGCTCGGCGAGTTGGCGTCCGGCGCCGAGCCGCTGGGCGCCCTGCCCGGCGAACAGCAGGGCCAGCCGCCCGCCGCCGGTCTCCCCCTCGACGAGTCCGGCGGCCGGTTCACCGGCGGCCAACGCGCCCAGGGCGGCGAGCAGTTCGTCGCGGTCGGTGCCGACGGCCACCGCCCGGTGGTCGAACGCGGAGCGGGTGGTGGCGAGCGCGAGGCCGATGTCGGCCGGGCGCAGCTCGGGGCGGGCGGTGACGAAGGCCCGCAGCCGGGCGGCCTGGTCGCGCAGGGCGGCGGGCCCGCGGCCGGCCAGCGGCCAGAGCAGCACCGGCTGAGCCCCGGCCGGGGCGTCCGGGGCGTTCCGGGTGTCCGGGGCGGCCGGGGCGGGGGCCTGTTCGAGGATGACGTGGGCGTTGGTGCCGCTGAAGCCGAACGAGGAGACGCCGGCCCGGCGCGGTCGGCCGGTCTCCGGCCAGGGGGTCTCCTCGGTGAGCAGTTCCACCGCGCCCTCGTCCCAGTCCACGTGGGAGGACGGCTCGGCGGCGTGCAGGGTGCGCGGCACCAGGCCGTGGCGCAGCGCGAGCACGGTCTTGATCACCCCGGCGACTCCGGCGGCGGCCTGGGTGTGGCCCAGGTTGGACTTCACCGAGCCGAGCAGCAGCGGGAGTTCACGCTCCTGCCCGTAGGTCGCCAGCAGCGCCTGCGCCTCGATCGGGTCGCCCAGCGGGGTGCCGGTGCCGTGCGCCTCGACCACGTCGACCTCGGCGGCCGTCAGCCCGGCGTTGGCGAGGGCGGCGCGGATGACGCGCTGCTGGGAGGGCCCGTTGGGCGCGGTGAGCCCGTTGGAGGCGCCGTCCTGGTTGACGGCGGAGCCGCGCACCACCGCGAGCACCGGGTGGCCGTGGCGCCGGGCGTCCGAGAGCCGCTCCAGCACCAGCACCCCGACGCCCTCCGACCAGCCGACCCCGTCGGCCCGCTCGGAGAAGGCCTTGCACCGGCCGTCCGGGGCCAGCCCGCGCTGGCGGGAGAACTCGATCAGCGAGGTCGGGGTGGACATCACGGTGACGCCACCGGCCAGCGCGAGCGTGCACTCGCCGGTGCGCAGCGCCTGCATCGCCCAGTGCAGGGCGACCAGGGAGGAGGAGCAGGCGGTGTCCACGGTGACCGCCGGGCCCTCCAGCCCCAGGGTGTACGCGACCCGCCCGGAGGCGATGCTCGGCGAGGTGCCGCTGCCCTGGTGGCCCTCGAACCGGCCGCCGGCCAGCAGCGCGGAGTAGTCGTTGTACATCACGCCGGCGAACACGCCGGTGCGGCTGCCGCGCAGCGTGACCGGGTCGATCCCGGCCCGTTCGACCGCCTCCCAGGAGGCCTCCAGCAGCAGCCGCTGCTGGGCGTCGGTGGCCAGCGCCTCGCGCGGGCTCATGCCGAAGAAGGCGGGGTCGAAGTCGGCGGCCTCGTGCAGGAAGCCGCCGGAGCGGCTGTAGCTGGTGCCCAGGTGGTCCGGGTCCGGGTGGTAGAGCGCGTCCAGGTCCCAGCCGCGGTCGGTGGGCAGGCCGGAGACGGCGTCGGTGCCCTCGTGCAGCAGTCGCCAGAGGTCCTCGGGCGAGGCGACGCCGCCGGGGTAGCGGCAGCTCATGCCGACGATGACGATCGGGTCGGCCGCGTCGGCGGCGGGGCGCACCGGCGCCGGGGCGGCGGGGGCCTGCGTACCGGTCAGCGCGTCCAGTCCGTCCAGCACGTGCCGGGCCAGCGCCGTCACGGTCGGGTGGTCGAAGACCACGGTGGCGCGGATCCGCAGGCCGGTGGCGGCGCCGAGCCGGTTGCGCAGTTCGACGGCGGTGAGCGAGTCGAAGCCGAGGTCCTGGAAGGGGCGGTGCGGGTCGACCTCGGCCGGGTCGGTGTGCCGGAGCACGGCGGCGACCTCGGCGCGGACCAGCTCGACCACGGCCCCGGTGCGGGCCCGGTCGTCCAGCCCGGTGAGCCGGCGGGCGAGCGTCCCGGCGGTCTCCGTGGCGGCCGCGGCGGCACGCCGGGCGGGGGTGCGGATCAGGCCGCGCAGCAGCGGCGGCACCTCCCGGCCGGCCCGCAGCACCGGCAGGTCGAGCCGGACGGGCAGCAGCAGGGCCTGCGGGCGGGCGAGGGCGGCGTCGAACAGGGCGAGGCCGTCGGCGGCGGCCAGCGCCGGGGTGCCGGCCGCGGCCAGCCGGTCGAGGTCGGCGCCGGTGAGGCCGCCGGTCATGCCGCCGGTCGGTGCCCACGGCCCCCAACCGAGCGACTGCGCGGGCAGTCCGGCGGCCCGGCGGTGGTGCACCAGGGCGTCGGCGAAGGCGTTGGCGGCCGCGTAGTTGCCCTGGCCGGGAGCGCCGGCCGTGCCGGTGAAGGAGGAGAACACCGTGAAGGCGGCCAGGTCGAGGCCGCGGGTGGCCTGGTCCAGGTGCCACAGGGCGTCGCCCTTCGGCCGCAGCACGGCGGCCAGCCGCTCGGGCGTCAGCGAGGTGATCACCCCGTCGTCCAGCACCCCGGCGGCGTGCACCACGGCGGTCAGCGGGTGCGCGGCCGGGATGGCGGCCAGCAGCCGGTGCACGGCCGTCCGGTCGGTGAGGTCGCAGGCCTCGACGGCGACCTCGGCGCCCGACTCGGCGAGGGCGGCCGCCAGTTCGGCGGCGCCCGGCGCCTCGGCACCGCGCCGGCCGACCAGCAGCAGCCGCCGCACGCCGCGCTCGGCGACCAGGTGCCGGGCCAGCAGGGCGCCGAGCCCGCCGGTGCCGCCGGTGACCAGCACCGTCCCCGCCGGGTCCCAGGCCGCCCCGGCCCGCTCCCCGGCCGTCCCCGCGCCGGTGGCTCCTGCGGCCGTAACGGCCGTACCGGCATCGGCGGCACCGGCCCGGGCCAGCCGGGCCGCGAGCACCTCGCCGCCCCGGACGGCCAGCTGCGGCTCGTCCCCGGCGAGCGCCCGCTCGGGCAGCGGGCCGCCGGCCGGGTCGAGGTCGACCAGGCCGAACCGGCCCGGGTGCTCGGCCTGGGCCGAGCGGACCAGGCCCCAGACGGCGGCCGCGGCCGGGTCGGTGAGCTCCGCCGCCGCCCCGGTGGTGACGGCGCCGCGGGTCACGAAGACCAGCCGGGCGCCCTCGGCCGTCTCCCCGGCCAGCCACTCCTGGAGCCGGCCCAGGGCCAGGGCGGTCAGCGCGTGGGCCGAGCCGACCGGGTCGGCCGGATCGCCCGCGAGCGGCACCAGCAGCACGTCGGCCGGGCCGTCACCCGCCGTCGGCAGGCCGAGGCCGAGCGGGTCCGGCCCGGCGACGGCCACCGACCCGGGCACCCGCGCCGCCCCGCCGCGCGGACGGGACCAGCGCAGCTCGAACAGCGCCCGGGCCGCCGGACCGCCGCCGGCCCCCGCACCGGCGAGGGCGTCCGGGCCGTTCGGGAGCGCCCGCAGCGCCAGCGCACCGACCGAGGCGACCGCGCCGCCCTCGGTGTCGGTGACCGCGACGGCGACCTCGTCCGCACCGGTCGCCGAGAGCCGCACCCGGACGCTCGACGCCCCGGCCGCGTACAGGCTGACGTCCTGCCAGCAGAACGGCACCCCGCCGGGCACCAGGAAGGCCGCCGCGTGCAGCGCCGCGTCCAGCAGGGCCGGGTGGAGGCCGAACCCGGCGGCCTCGCCGCGCACCGCCTCGGGCAGCGCGACCTCGGCGAACACCTCCTCGCCCCGGCGCCAGGCGGCGGTCAGCCCGCGGAAGGCCGGCCCGTAGTCGAAGCCCGCGGCCGCCAGCCGCCCGTCCAGCCCGTCCGGGCCGGCCAGCTCCAGCGGCTCCGCGCCGGCCGGCGGCCAGGTGTCGAACTCCTCGTCCGGGCAGGGGTGTTCACCGACGGCCAGGACACCGTCGGCGTGCTGGGTCCACGGGGCGTCCTCGTCGCCCTCGGGGCGGGCGTAGATCCCGACGCCGCGCCGCCCGGTGCCGTCCGGCCGGCCGACCCAGACCTGGACCTGCACGCCGCCCTGCTCGGGAAGCGCCAGCGGCGCGGTGAGGGTCAGCTCCTCGACCCGGTCACAGCCGGTCCCGTCGCCCGCGCGCACCGCGAGTTCCAGGAACGCGGTGCCGGGCAGCAGCACGGTGCCGGCCACGGCGTGGTCGGCCAGCCAGGGGTGGGTGCGCCGCGACAGCCGCCCGGTGAGCAGCAGCCCGTCGGTGTCGGCGAGCGAGACGGCGGCGGACAGCAGCGGGTGGTCGGCCGAGCCGAGCCCGGCGGCCCGGACGTCACCGGTGCGGGCCAGGGCGCTCTTCGGCCAGTAACGGCGGTGCTGGAAGGCGTAGGTGGGCAGGTCGACGTGCCGGGTGCCGGTCCCGGCGAAGTAGCCGTCCCAGCGGACGGGCACGCCCCGGACGTGCAGTCCGGCGAGTGCCTCGGTCAGCGCCTCGGTCTCCTCGCGGCCGGGGCGCAGCGCGGCCAGCGCGGTCACCGGCCCGTCGAGGCAGCCGTGGGCGAGGGCGGCGAGGGTGCCGTCCGGGCCGAGTTCGAGGAACAGTCCGGTGCCGTGGGCGCCGAGCCAGTCGACGGCGTCGGCGAAGCGGACCGTCCCCCGGGCCTGGTCGGCCCAGTAGTCGGCGGAGCTGAGCTGTTCGACGGTGGCGGGCGTGCCGGTGAGGGTGGAGACCACCGGGATGACCGGCGCCTGCGGGGAGAGTCCGGCGACGACGGCGCGGAGGTCGTCGAGCACCGGGTCCATCAGCGGCGAGTGGAAGGCGTGCGAGACCCGCAGCGGGCGGACCTTGCGGCCCAGGGCGGCGAAGTGCGCGGCGACGGCCGCGACCGGCCCGTCCGCCCCCGAGACGACCACCGCGGCCGGGCCGTTGACGGCCGCGATCGCCACCGACTCGCCGAGCAGCGGCCGGACTTCGGACTCCGCCGCCTGGAGCGCGACCATCGCGCCGCCCTCCGGCAGCGCCTCCATCAGTCGGGCCCGGGCGGAGACCAGCGCGCAGGCGTCGGCGAGCGGGAAGACCCCTGCGACGTGCGCGGCGGCGATCTCGCCGACCGAGTGGCCGGCCAGGAAGTCCGGGGTGACGCCCCAGGACTCCAGCAGCCGGAACAGGGCGACCTCGATCGCGAACAGCGCGGGCTGGGCGTGCCCGGTGCGGTTCAGCAGTTCCTCGTCGGTGCCGAGGATCACCTCGCGCAGCGACGGCCCCGGGCGGTCGTCGAGGACGGCCAGCACCTCGTCCAGTGCGGAGGCGAACACCGGGAAGCGGGCGGCCAGTTCGCGGCCCATGCCGAGCCGCTGGGCGCCCTGCCCGGCGAACAGGAAGGCGAGCTTGCCGCGTCCCTGGACGGTGCCCCGGACGAGTCGGGGGTCGGCGGTGCCGGCGGCCAGCGCGGCGAACGCGGCGGCCGCCCCGGCCCGGTCGGGCGCGGTGACCACCGCACGGTGCTCCAGGGCCGCCCGGGTGGTGGCCAGGGCGCGGGCGAGGTCGGCGTCGCTGCCGGGGCCGGGGCCGTCGGTGCCGGGGGCCGGGTCGGCCGCCAGGAAGTCCCGCAGCCGCTCCGCCTGGGCGCGCAGCGCCTCCGGGGTCCGGCCGGAGACCGTCCAGGGCAGCGCCGCGGGGGCCGGGACGGACCCGCCCCCGGAGACCTCCAGTGCCTCCAGCGCCTCCGGAGTCTCCGGCGCCTCCTCGATGATCACGTGGGCGTTGGTGCCGCTGAGCCCGAACGAGGACACCCCCGCCCGGCGCGGTTCGGCGCCCTTCGGCCACGGGGTCGCCTCGGTGAGCAGCCGGACGGCCCCGGACTCCCAGTCGACGTGCGAGGACGGCGCGTCCACGTGCAGGGTCCGGGGCAGCAGGCCGTGCCGCAGCGCCAGCACCGTCTTGATCACCCCGGCCAGACCGGCCGCCGCCTGGGTGTGGCTGAGGTTGGACTTCACCGAGCCGAGCAGCAGCGGCTTCTCCCGGTCCGCCCCGTAGGCGGCCAGCAGGGCCTGGGCCTCCACCGGGTCGCCGAGCACGGTGCCGGTGCCGTGCGCCTCGACCGCGTCGACCTGGGCGGGCGAGAGCCGGGCGTTGCGCAGCGCCTGCTCGATCACCCGTTGCTGGGACGGGCCGTTGGGGGCGGTCAGGCCGTTGGAGGCGCCGTCCTGGTTCACGGCGGAGCCGCGCAGCACGGCCAGCACCCGGTGGCCGTTGCGCCGGGCCGCCGAGAGCCGCTCCAGCACCAGCACCCCCACGCCCTCGGACCAGCCGGTGCCGTCGGCGGCGTCGGCGAAGGAGCGGCAGTGGCCGTCGGCGGCCAGCCCGCCCTGGCGGGCGAACTCCACGAAGGTGGTGGGGGTGGACATCACGGTGACACCGGCGGCGAGCGCCAGCCCGCACTCCCCGGCGCGCAGCGACTGGGCGGCCAGGTGCAGGGCGACCAGCGAGGAGGAGCAGGCGGTGTCCACGGTGACGGCCGGGCCGACCGCGCCGAACACGTACGAGAGCCGGCCGGAGATCACGCTGGTGGCGTTGCCGGTCAGCACGAAGCCCTGCACGTCGTCGTCCGGGCCGGTGCGGTAGTCCTGCGGCATGGCGCCGACGAAGACGCCGGTGCGGGTACCGCGGATCCCGGTGGGGTCGAGGCCGGCCCGCTCGAACGCCTCCCAGGCGGTCTCCAGCAGGACGCGCTGCTGGGGGTCCATGGACAGCGCCTCGCGGGGCGAGATGCCGAAGAAGCCGGGGTCGAAGTCGGCGGCGCCGCACAGGAACCCGCCCCGGACGTCGGTCGGGCCGTCGGCCGGGTCGAGCTCCCAGCCGCGGTCGGCCGGCAGGCCGGTGATGCCGTCCCGGCCGTCGACCAGCATCGCCCAGAGGTCCTCGGGGCCGGCCACCCCGCCGGGGAAGCGGCAGCCCATGCCGACGATGGCGATCGGCTCCCGGGCGGCGGACTCCAGTTCGTCCACCCGCTGCCGGGAGCGCTGGAGGTCCGCGCCGGCCCGCTTGAGGTAGTCCCGGAGCTTCTGTTCCTTGTCCATCATCGACGCAACCCATCTGGAGGACCGGCGAACGGCAGGGGGTCCGCTGGGGACGGCCCGCGTGCTCCGCACCGGCGGCGCTCGCATTCCCGCACTTCGGCGATCAGTCTCGATCGGCCCGGCACGGGAAATCCCTAGGGTCTTCCGGGGTGGTGGACGAACGGCCTGCGGACTCTAGGGAATTGCCGGGCGTTCCGGCTGGATCGTCGGATCCGCGAGCCATGGGTGCGGTCCGTCGGGCGCGCCGCGGGCCACCGACGTCGACGAGGATGACCGCCATGCCCGAATCCGTCCCGCACGGGGACCAGCCGAGACCGCCGCGCCCCGCCGAGGGGGCCGCGGACGAGACGGCGGAGCAGCTCAGCGCGCTCGACGAGCAGCTGATCGCCCAGCTGGTCCAGCGGATCCGGCTGGCCCGGGGCCACCAACTGAGCCGCCGCGCGGCCGGGTTGCCGACCACCAGCCTGGCCCAGGAGAACGCGATGCTGCGCCGCTACGCCGCCCGGCTCGGCGACCAGGGCGCCGGGATCGCGCTGGCGATCCTGGAGCTCTCCCGCCCGCCGGCCGTCCCGGCGCCGGAACGGCCGTAGGGCCTGTCCCCCGGAGGGCGGCGGACCCGGCGAGGAGGACCCGGGAGCCAGGCCCCGGTCCTCCGCCGCCCGCCCGCTCCGCCGCCCGCCCGGCCCCCGCCGTCACCAGCGCGCGCCGGTCAGCACCTCGCCGTAGTCGCGGGCCAGCCGGGCCTGTTCGAGGTCGGACTCGACCATCATCCGCATCAGTTCGGCGAAGTCCACGGTCGGCTCCCAGCCCAGGGTGCTGCGCGCGTTCCGCGCGTCGGCGCAGAGCGTCTCCACCTCGGCGGGGCGCACCAGCGCGGGATCGACCTCGACGTGCGCCTCCCAGTCCAGGCCGACGCAGTCGAAGGCGATCCGGGCCGCGTCGCGGACCGAGTGCATCCGGCCGGTGCCGATGACGTAGTCGCCCGGTTCGTCCTGCTGGAGCATCAGGTGCATCGCCCGCACGTAGTCCCCGGCGAAGCCCCAGTCGCGGACGGCGTCGAGGTTGCCGAGCAGCAGCCGGTCCTGGAGGCCGAGTTTGATCTGCGCGACCGCGAGCGAGATCTTCCGGGTCACGAACTCCGCGCCGCGGCGCGGCGACTCGTGGTTGAACAGGATCCCGGAAACGCCGTACATCCCGTAGGACTCGCGGTAGTTGCGGGTGATGTAGTGCCCGTAGGTCTTCACCACCCCGTACGGGCTGCGCGGGTGGAACCGGGTGGACTCGTGCTGCGGGGTCTCCGCGACCATGCCGAACATCTCGGAGCTGGAGGCCTGGTAGAACCGGATCTGCCCGGGGCCGCCGGGGGTCGCGGCGGGCCTGTTGATCCCGCTGACCATCCGGATCGCCTCCAGCACCCGCAGCACGCCGGTGCCGTTGACCTCGGTGACCAGCTCCGGCTGGCGCCAGGACATCGGGACGAAGGAGATCGCCCCGAGGTTGTACACCTCGTCCGGCTGGATCGTGTCGACTGCGGACACCAGGCTGGTCTGGTCCATCAGGTCGCCGTCGACGAACCGCAGCTCCGGGATCAGCCGGCTGACCCGGTCCTTCCGGGGGTTCGCCTGTCCCCGGCTCAACCCCCACACCCGGTACCCCAGGGAGATCAGGTGCTCGGCCAGGTACGACCCGTCCTGGCCGGTCACCCCGGTGATCAGTGCTCGCTTGGACATCCGTTCCCCTTCAGCCACTGCTCGCGGTGCGCTCTCGGCACCTGCCAGCGAACCACCGGCGGGGCTAAGGAATTTGCGAGACTTCCCGGGCCTGAACGGGCCCGGGACGGGCGGGGACGGGCCGGGACAGGCCCGGACGTGCGCCGTCGGGGCCGGTGACGGGGGGCGCGCGGTACGGGAAGCGGCACGCTGTCCACCGGTGCGTCGTCTCCGACGCGACCGTCTTCCCCGGGACAGCGGTACCGCCCGACGTACCCGTTGGCATCGCCGCGCGCCCCCACCCCCTGTTTCACCAGCCGCCGAGCCGTCCCGGGCGCAACCCGCCCGGACCGGGACTCGGCACAACGGTCCGCCGCCAGGCCCCACGCCCGGGTGGCGGATCGTTTCCTCGCAGCTCACGCTAGGTGCGCCCGAGCCGGCCCAGGCCCGTCCATACGCCTTCTTGACGCCTCCGGCGACCATCTTGACGCGCCCTTCGCGCCGGAACGCCGCAACCGCAACCGCAGCCGTCGCACCGGGCCGCCGCCCCGGCCGCCCCGTTGCCCGGCCGCCCGCGCAAGGGATCCGCCAAGGACGGCGGACCGCCCCCGTCCGTCGGCGTGGCCGTGCTACACCGGACGACAGGAGGTGTACGATGCGCCGATTCGCCGTTCGGGCCCCGGTCCCGCTGCTCGCGGCCGTGACGGCCCCGCTCGCGCTCTGCGCGGTGCTGCTGCCGTGGCGCGAGGACATCGCCGACTCCGACGTGGCCCTGCTGCTGGTGGTGGTCGTGGTGGCGGTGGCCGCCCTCGGCCGCCGCAGTGCCGGCGCGCTCGCCGCGGCAGTGGCGGCCCTCTGGTTCGACTTCTTCTTCACCCGCCCCTACGAACGCTTCACGATCAGCAAGTCCGGGGACCTCACCACCGCGGTCCTGCTGCTCTGCGTCGGCCTGGCGGTCTCCCAACTCGCCGCCAAGGCCCGGCAGTTCGAGGTCGTGGCGATCACCGACGCCGGCTATCTGGCCCGGATCCACGACACCACCGTGCTCGCCCGCACCGCCGGCACGGCGCTCACCGTGGTCGACCACGTCCAGGCCGAACTGATCGACGTGCTGCAGCTGCGCGGCTGCCGCTTCGAGTACGGCTCCCTGCTGGGCCACCCGCCGCGCCTGGAGCACGACGGCTCGGTGACCGTCGCCCGCAGCCCCTGGGACGCCGACCGGCTCGGACTCCCGGACGGCGAGGTGGAGCTGCGGCTGTTCGGGAACGGCACGTACGTGGGCCGGTACCTGCTCCGGCCCACGCCCGGCACGGTTCCCTCCCGGCAGGCGAGGCTGGTCGCCGTGACCCTGGCCGACCAGGCCGGAACGGCACTGGAGAGCCTGTGGGGCCCGCACGACACGGTCGACTGACCGCACCGCCCGGGCCCCACCACCGGGCCGCGCCCGCACGATCGTCAACAGACCATAAGGATCCCACCGTCCGGGATCAGGGAGGCGTCAGGACGGCGCTCCCGCCCTCCGCCCGCGGGCATAGCCTCGGTGGTGCACCCCGGCGATCCCGGGGTGCACCACCAGAGCCCGCACCCGTGGAGGACCACCATGAACCAGCGCCTGTACACCGAGGACCCGGAGCCGTCCGAACGCCACCCGGCCGGACCTCTCCTGGTACCCGTCCGGTCGGGCCCGCTGGGCCACACGGCCCGTGTCTTCCGTACCGCGCTGGGCGACCGCACGGCGGTCGCCTTCACCTCCGAGGAGCGGCTCACCGCCGTGCTGGGCCCGGACCAGCCCTGGATCACCCTGGCCGAGCCCGCCCTGCGCGCCCTCACCGAGCCGCTCGGCGTCACCGCCCTGACCCTCGACCCCCAACTGGCCGCCCCGGCGCCGCGGTCGCTGCCCCGGCACCCCGCCCCGGCCACCGCCGCCGCCGCCGAGCCGCCGCACGTCCGACAGCCCGTCGGCAGCGCCGCCGACCGGTAGTTCGCCTAGTGGACCATGCTCCAGATCTGCCACCTGTTGGAGTGGTTGTCACAGGTCTTCTTGAACTGGCCGATGTCGAAGACCATGTTGTTCGCGTGGCCCGCCTGCCCCCGGTCCAGGCAGAAGTCGAACTCGCTGCGGCCCGACAGCGGGCCCGACGGCTGCCAGTTGAGGAACTGGAAGCTGCTGGACGGGTTGCCCGCGGTGTTCCCGACCCAGGTCATGTTCCACTGGTCCCGGTAGTTGCCCGCGTCGCAGCTGTCGGTCTTGGCCTCGTAGCCGTTCCCGGCGAAGTACTGGACCCGCAGACAACGGCCGGTCCGGACGTTCTGGATCTGCACCCTGCTGTAGTAGTTGTCCACGTCCGGGGCGTAGGACGTGACGTTCCAGCGCTGGAAGTCGCCGCCGTTGCAGGGCAGGACGTACAGCGACCCGTTGGCGTTGCTGTCCAGGCAGTCGAGGCCCTGGTCCTGGAGGTCCTTCAGCTGGACGTTGCGCTGGTAGGTCGCGGCGTGCGCCGCCCCCGACAGGGTCAGCGTGCCGGCCAGGGAACCGACGGTCATCGCACCCGCCACCACCACGGCCCTGAGCTTCTGCCTCATATGCCGCACACCTGCCAGTTGTGGCTGGCCTCGTTGCCGCCGGTGGCGAAGCTGTGGCCGTTGCCGTAGTAGTCGGTCGGGCGGCAGGTCGGCGTCTTGCCGCCGCTGAAGGTCAGCCCGATGTGCAGCCTCGGCTGGCTGTAGCCGTAGCCGAAGCTGTCGATGGGCACCAGCTTCGAGGACCCGAACGCGCCGTACTGGGCCAGGTTCCCGATGTCCGCCTTCCCCGCCCCCGTGGTCCCCCTGACCTCCGCAGGCCACCGGCCGTGCCGCGCCCCATCATGTCGGTGAACGAGGTTGCCGGAGAACGACGTTGACCGGACATTGGCCGGACGCTTCGCACTGCCGCCCGTCGGGCCCCCGTCGGAACGCTACGGCGGGCTCTCGCCAAGGGGCAGGACCTGTGGTTCACCGCGCGGGGCCTCCCCTGCCCAGCAGCAGTCCATGTAGCCGCCGCGCGGCCGACAGCACATCAGATGGCCGTGGGCAGGGTCCTGGACCAAAGGCTCACTACCGAGGAGGCTCTCCCAACAGAGCATTCCGGTGCTGCCAGGCGAGCCGCAGAAGCGCCGCACCGGCGGGCTGCATCGGCTCGACGCCGGTGAGGCGGTCCACCTGCTCGGCGGTGAAGGGAATCCCGGCCGAGCGCCCGGTCGCGTCCTCCTGCCCGACCCGGCGGCCCTCGTCGTTGGTCGAGACGATCCGCTGGAACGTCTCGTCGAACAGGTCCGCATCGAACACGGCCACGGTCAGCATGTCGGTGACGAAGGTGAGCGGATCCATGCCGAGGCCCAGCCAGAAGATCCGCAGTCTCCCGTCCTCGCGAGCAGCGGAGAGTGACCTGTTGAGTGGCCAGATCGCGTAGTCGATGGGCGCCAGCTCGCTTCCGTAGTCCTCCGTGTCACCGAGCAGTTCCTCACTCAACTCCCGGAGGATGGCGCGCCAGAGGTCGAAGTCGTTCTGCTCGTTCCATGGTGCGTCGTGTGACGCCTGGAACATGCCGACAGGCATGACTTGGTACAGGCCTCCGCCGCTGGCGACCTTCTCGGGATCGCGCCAGTGCAACACGAACTCGGCGTGGCCGGTTGCCCGATCGTTCCGGATGGTCAGAGTGCTCGTTGCCGCCATGACGGGCCGGCGCGCGAGGTCGGTCGGATCGGCGACGGACACCCGGAAGGGCGTTGCCGAAGGATCCACCGGCTTGTCCGGGCTCGCCAGGGCTGCCGCGGCGTACTCGTGCGCGGCGGCCTCGCAGATGTTGATCACATCGAAGTACCGGCCACGGCCGAACGTCAGTCTCGGACCGGCTGCCGACGCCTCGACATCGAGCAGGCGATAGCAGTTCCGGTTCTCGAACAACCTTGGTTTGGCGAGATCCCGGACCGCGTCCGCATAGTCGCGGTACGCGGTCCCGTCCTCCCGGTGCGGTCGGATGTGATCGAGCTCGGGCTCACTACCGTTCACCAGTGCTGCGGGCGCGTGTGGCTTCCAGGTCAGCCGGACGCGCTCCAACGGTACCGGCTGTTCCGGGATCCAGTGCGGCCGGGCCAACAGGGGCGTCCCGGGGATGAGACCTGCGGGCGGGTTCTCTGCCAGCAGCCGACCGGTCAACGTGTAACGCTGGTCGTTCAGGAAGCCGCGCACCCGTCGCCACTGCGCGCCACTATCGGACGGGGTGGGTCGATCATTCACGGGGGCGCTGGGCACGATGCTCCTTCTCTGCACGGGGGTGCGACGCCTTGCGGTCCGCTACGAGCCGAACAGCAGGTCGCGGTGCTTCCAGACCAGAGCCAAGCATGCCGCGCCCGGCGGCGCCATGGGCTCGTTTCCGATGAACTGTAGGACGTTCTGCTCGGTGAACGGGATACCGGCGGAGGTGTCCCGGCCGTTCCATTCCGTGACGGTCACCCCCTCGGCATTGGTCTTCACCACCTCACCGAACACCTCCTCGAAGACCTCGTCCTCGATCACGAGCGCCGTCGGGATGGTCGCAGCCAATGTGAGCGCGTCACAGCCCACGCCGAAGCAGTACACCCGGACCCTCCGGGTTCGCCGGGCTCGCTCAAGGGCGCGATAGAGCGGCCATCGCTCGTAGTCCAGCGGCCGACTACCGGAGCCGTCGTACTCCGGTGCGCCCAGCAGTTCCTCGTTGAGCTCTCTGACGATGTTCCGCCACAGGTCGAAATCGCTACCCGCAGGGTCTCCGGCGATAGCACTGGGCTGGAATTCCCCGGCTGGAATGGCGTCGTAAAGGCCGCCCGCCGTAGCCACCTTGTCCGGATCACGCCAGTGGAGCAGGAAGGTCGCCTCGCCGGAGGACCGGACTCGGACCAGCAGCGTGGTGATGGCCGGCACGACTGCGCGCAGATCCAGGTCGAACGGATCACTCACCAGTCGCCGGAGGGGCAACCGGGCCCAGTTCGCGAGCCCCTCGGTCGAGCGGGCCGCAAACTCATGCCCGAGCGCCTCGGAGACGTCGAGCTTGTCGAAGTAGGTGGCCAGGCCGAAGGAGAGCTCGCCGTCTCCGTCCGGGCCCCACTCAACACCGGTCAGTCGATAGCTCGGCCGGTTCTCGAAGAGCGACGGCGAGTCGATGTACCGGATTGCCTGGGTGTATCGCTCGAACGAACGACTGGGGCTGTACAGCGGCAGGATCTGCCGCGCTTCGAGCTCGCTTCCGTCGACCAGGGGAGCCTGCATCTCAGCACCGCCGGTCCACCTGAGACGCACGCGCTCGATCTCCACCGGTGCCGGTGCCGACCATTCGGGCGGCATCAGAAGTGCCGTACCCGGGACATGGAACTCGATCGGATAGAGCGCACCGGCCGCACGAGAAAGCTCACTCCGGTGGGTGTTGAGGTAGCGGCGTACATTCCGCCAAGCACTCTGACTGAACGTCACCTCATCAACTGTCGAGCCGAGCCGGGAAGTCGGCGGTCGCTCCGCCTGTCGAGGCAACTCCGCGCCCGGGATGCTGAACCACAGGCGCTCTGCCGGAACGCTCAACACCCTGGCACAGTGGATGAGGGAGATGAGATCCGCAACGGGCGGCCCCGTCTCGATCCTGCTGATTTGAGCCTGAGTCAAGCCGAGCCATCGACCGACGGTGCTCTGCGGAATTCCCCGCGGCCCGTACTCAACCCGGTGGTAGGAGTGAAGCCGGTAGGCCCGCACGATGCGACCGATGTGTCGGTCCCCGAAGGCCGAGGCGAACTCCTGCGAGCTCCAGAACTCAACTGGGACATCCGGTGGTTGGTCGACCGCCTGCGATCGACCTGTCGACCGGCACGGCGAACACAGGACGCCTCGTTGATCCATGGCCAGCCGTGCACCACACCGGCGGCACGCGAACGCCGCCCCTCCCCCAACCGACACTGCCGCCCCTGATCCGCTCGACCGAGACCTCAATCTGACGGACAGTATAGAAGTCGCCACGATCGGTGCCCGTCGATCTATGCATCGCACGCATACAGGTCACCCCAGTCCGGCATGGAAGCAGCGGAGCCGGATCGCCACCCTGGTTACCGGCTGCCAGGACAACCGGTCCCTTCGCACTCCAGGCAGCCGGCCAAGCTGATCGGCACCCGTCAGGGTGCGCGACCCGGAACGGAGACACAGGTGACCACCGTCGACACCGCGACGATCGCGGTCGAACTGCCCGAGGCGTTCGACCCGCGCTGGAACCGCCTGCCCGGCATCACCGTGGACGGCACGAAGATCACCCTCGACCCGGAGAAGTACTTCTTCCGGTTCGAGGCCAACTCCTGGCTCGTCATCGACTGGCAGACCGTGAAGGACGGCCTGCTGAACATGGACGAGACCGAGGAGTCCGCCGTCGAGCAGATGGCGCTGGACTTCATCAGGGCCCACAGCCACTCGACCAACAACGCGGGCGAGGTCCTGGCCATCGCCTA
The DNA here is from genome assembly GCF_040684795.1 of Kitasatospora sp. NPDC089797. Classification (NCBI taxonomy): domain Bacteria; kingdom Bacillati; phylum Actinomycetota; class Actinomycetes; order Kitasatosporales; family Streptomycetaceae; genus Kitasatospora; species Kitasatospora sp. NPDC089797. The sequence goes on from NZ_JBFBGS010000006.1 coordinate 195,946, forward strand.
CCAGGTCTACTCGTACCTGTTCCGCGACGAACACCTGACCACCCTGGGCCTGCCGGAGGTCACCGCCGAGCACCTGAAGATGCTCCGCGAGGCCGCCACGCTCATGGCCCTCAACAAGGTCGAGCTCGACGGCCACATCAGCAACGTCGGACCGTGCTGGTTCTTCCCCTCCGCCACCGGCGTGGTCTTCGACCTCTCCGAGGAGGACGGCCGGATGCTGGACGAGGTCTACCACGGCGGCTGGTTCAACGAGCACCGCCGTATCGAGGGCATCAGGGCCCACACCGCCCTCGGGGGCCGGCTGGTCCACGGCTGCCAGTCCGTCCCGGACCAGTCCGGGGGCGTCGTCGCTCCCTACGGAGCCTCCATGTCCCGCTTCCGCAAGGAGCTGTCGGACATGAAGGCCGAGTGGATCGACCAGGTCAACTCCTACCGGGTGGCCTCGGCCTGAGCCGCGCGTCGACATCTGTCCGGGGCGGCAGGCGTGCTGCCGCCCCGGACCCCCACCCCCACCAGCTGGATCGAACGAACGGAACCCTCCCCGTGGACAGCACCCTCGTCACTGCCATCCTCACCAGCCTCTGCTCGGGCGCCGGCGATCCCGAGCCCATCCGCGAACCGATCCGGGTATGGGGCATGTCCGGCGTCGAGCGCCTACGCTTCGACAACGGTCGCACGGTGATCTACAAATACGCGGTCGAGCCCTTCGACACCGAGGACCGGATCCTCAGGGCTGCCGGCCGCGCGGGCGTGCGGGTGCCGCAGGTCATTGCCTCCAAGGCACTCGACGGCATCCTGGGGATGATCATCGAGGACCTCGGCGAGCCCGTCCGCGAGGCGGGCGAAACGGATGGCGTCGTGGCTGCCGTCGCCCTCCACGAGGCGATCTCCGACACCTCGCTGCCGGTGATGGACGGGGACGCCCTCGCCGCCCTACCGGAACTCGCGCTCGGACACCTGCGCCGCCTGCGCGAGATCGACCGGTGGACAGAGGACACCGAGGACATCGCCACCACACTCGAAACACTCGCCCTGGCGGCCTCCAGGCGCGCCGCCGGCACCGACTTGGCCCCGTTCGGCTGGGTGCACTCCGAGTACCACCCGACGAGCCTGCACATCGGCGAGGACGGCTGGTGCCTGCTCGACTTCGCCCGCGCCTTCACCGGTCCCGGCCTGCTCGACCTCGCCTCCTGGCACGGCACCGTCGACGACCCTGACCCGGCCCGCCTGCGAGCGTTCATCGAGGCGTACGCCGCCGCTGGTGGGGCAAAGGACGCGCTCGCGAAACGAGGCGACCTGCCCGCCGAACAGTGGGCTCTCGGCTGGCATCGCGTCTGGACCGGCGAGTGGTTCATGGAGCAGGCCGTCAGGTGGATCAACAACCCCCAGGACGACCCGGTCTACATCAAGGTCGTACGGCGTCACCTGACAACGGCGGTCCGGCTCCTGGAAGCGTGACAGTGGACCGATGGGACGCCCACGCCGCCCGACGCCTCGCAGGCGGCCAGCCCCAGCCGCTGGAACCGCCGCTCCGGATGGAGTGGACGCAACGCTCCGGCATCGGCCCGGGTGCCGAGATCCTGGGTGCGGACCTGGTCGGACGCCTGATCGTCGAACTCGGCTGCGGCCCCGGGCACAACACCGCCCACCTGGCAGGCCTCGGCGTCCGCGCCACCGGGATCGACAGCTCCCTCGGTCAGATCCACCGCGCGAGGGCGCACTACGCGCACACCGGCGCCAGGTTCGTCCGCTCCACCGCGAGCGCCTACCTCAATCGCGAACCCGGACAGCTGGACGCCATCGTGTCCGTCTTCGGCGCGGTCGGTCCGACCGAACCGTCCCAGCTCCTCCGCTCCTGCTCGCGCCGACTCACTCGTGAGGGACTCCTCGCCTTCTCGGTTCCGCATCCCCAACGAACCGGCACCGTTCCCGCCCACCCTCGAACCCGCACCCAGGTATCCCTGCCCGACGGATCTCCGCTCGTGGTGCAGCACTGGGACATCGCCCCGACCTCCTGGGTACGGGCCCTGAACCGCGCGGGCCTGCTCGTCACCGGTGTACACGACCTCTTCGCACCGACCGATGCGTGCCGGCCGACCACACTTCTCATCACCGCACGGAAGCCCTGACGCCCGACGACCTCCCAGGAGACATCGATGCACAACACCCCGTTCCTGCTTCTGGACGTGGACGGCGTCCTCATCCCGTTCCCGGCCGCCGACGGAGGCATCCCGGACAGCCACGTCAGCCACCAGGTCCGCGCTGATACCGATGCCGACCCGTTCCGGGTCTGGCTCGACCCGGCACACGGCAAGCTGATCACCGCCGCCGTCCAGACCGACCTCGTGCGCCCGGTCTGGTGCACGAGCTGGCGCTCCGACGCTCGCCGCATCATCGCTCCGCTGCTGGGCGTCCCCGATTTCGACCACATCGAGCTGCCCAGGCTGCCCATTGGTACCAGCCACCCCGACGGATACCTGTGGAAGCGCAACCACGTCGCGGACTGGCTCGTCGGCTCCCCGGCCATCTGGATCGACGACGACTTCACACCCCTCGACCACCAGTGGGCCGTCGACCGCACCGCATTCGGAAATCCCACCCTGCTGATCGAGCCCGAACCGCACATCGGTCTTCGGCCCGAACACATCATCACCGCTCTGGAATGGGCTGCCGCGCTGGCTCCGGCGGCGAGGGCGGCATGATGTCGCCCGACGTGCAGGGCGCGAGAAGGAACGGCTCCGCGTCGCGCTCACCACCCGTCGGGGCGACCCTCCAGGTCCGTGACCACCTCCACTGACCGGGTCGACACCTCCGTCAGCACCGTGGCCTACACCGATTTCGGGCCCCGGGAGCCGTTCGCCGCGCCGGCCGCCGGCAGCTGACCCGCCGCGCCCCGCCCGCCGCCGGTCGCGGGGGACCCCGAGCCGCGCGGCGGGAGCCCGGCTAGGCTGTAACAGCACGTCAGATGGCTGTGGGCAGCCGGAGAGGGTCCTGGACCATGGGGAAGAAGAGCGAACTGGACGACCTGCGGGCGCGCCTGGCGACGCTGGAGGCGGAGGTCGACCGCCTGCGCGGGGCGGCGGGCGCGACGGGCGCGACGGCGGCCACCGACGTCGACCGGGCCGAGCGGCGTACGGAGGTCCCGGCCGCCGAGGTCCGGAGCGCGGCGGCCCCACAGGACCACGCGCCGGTACCGTCCGCGGTCCGCCGGGAGCGGGCCCGGGAGCGGGCCGGGGAGCAGCCCCAGTCCATGACCGGCATCGCCGACGCCATCGGCGTCATGGTCTCCGGCCGGCCCGAGCAGTCGACCCGGGTCCTGCGCGCACACTCCGAGGCGCCGGAGCGGCAGACCCCGGACCGGCAGACCCCGGAACGGCAGACCCCCGACCGTCAGTCCCCGGAGCGAAAGGCCGGCCCCCCGCGCCCCGCGCACGGCGAGTTCCTGGAGGGTCTGCTGTCGGGCCGGCCGGCTCTCCCCCAGTAGCCGCGCGCAGCAGCACGCCCACCGGACGGCGCCCGACCCCCGCAGGTGGTCGGGCGCCGTCGCACGGTCAGCGGACGGTCACCTGCCACGCGCTGTACGGCGAGGCCATCCGGCCGGTGATGCCGGGGCAGAAGTAGTCCGAGGGGTTCATGGTGGCGTCGGGGAAGACGGTGGCGTCGGCGGGCCCGGCGTCGCTCCAGGCGCCGGTGGCGGGGTTGTGGATCTTCAGTCCGGTGGTCTCGACGACCCGTCCGCTGAGGTCCTGGCAGACGCCCACGTTCCCGGAGCCCGTCTGGTCGGAGTAGTACTCGAACATGTCCCAGCCGTAGGCGAGGGTGGTCTGGTCGGTGCCCTGGCTGGTGAAGAACGGGTCCCAGGTGGCGGTGGTGACGTTGTAGAGGGAGGCGCTCCAGGTGTTGGTCCCGGCGTCGGTCTGCAGGATCCGCACGCCGTAGGCGGAGCGGCCGTTGACGGTGGTGCCGTACTTCTGGAGGAAGGCGGAGTCGATGTCGACCGTCGCGCCGACCTGTTGGGCGGGGTCGGTGTTGCACCAGTCCCAGGCCCACACCTGGGCGCTGGTCTGGGTGTGGACGGTGACCAGCTCGATGCAGGAGTTGCTGCGCGCCTTGGTGGTGGGGGCGTAGAGGAAGTCGTTGGGCCCGCTGAGGCGCAGCGGGGCGTCGAGGGTGTGGGTGGCGGTGACGCCGTCGTAGCCGGTGTCGCCGTTGGGGCCCAGTTCGGTGCCCCACCAGCGGTGGGCCTGGTCGGCGAGGTCCGCCGGGGCGCTGCTGCCCGTGGCGGCCGCCGAGGGCCGGGTCGGCGCCGTGCGGCCCGCGCGCAGGTCGCGGAACCGCTGGATGCCGGGGCGGTCCTGCGGCCTGATGCCGGCTTCGCCGAGCACCCGGCCGGAGACGGGGGCGCCGGTGGGGGCGTTCGCCTGCGGGGTGGACGGACGGTCCGCAGTGACCGGGGCCGAGGGCGGGGCGGCCTGGGCGGCGGCGGGTGCCAGCAGGGCGCCGGCGGCGGTGAGGGCACAGGTGACGACGGCTGCGGCCGCGGCCCTCAGCGGGGACGACCGGAATGGCGATGCCATGTTCATGACACTCCTAGGCGTGGGGGGACCTGACGGAATGCCGGACGCCGCCCACCGGGAGGAGCCGGGTGCGTGGAGGAACCGGTGACCGGCGGGCGGAGCCGGGTGGCCCTCAGCGTGGTCCCGACGCCGGCGGCGCACAATCCGGCCGCCGGAACTACCCATACTCAATCAACTCCGGTACTCAACGCCGCGATTGGCCGCCCCCGTAGGCGCCCCGAGCCCGCCGGCACCCCGGGCGTCCGGACACCGCGCGGTGGGCATCCTGACGGATGGGTCGCGGCCGTCCGCTCCGGCGCCGTCGGCGGCAGCCCCACCCACCCCCGAGGCGAGCGGAGACGGGCATGACCACCGGAGCCTGGCCGGCCGCGCTCCACGGCACCCTCACCGGGCCCGCCCGGCCCGCGACGGTGCTGCTGGTCGAGGGGCCCGCGGGCACCGGGAAGTCGCACCTGGTGGCGGGCCTGCGCCGTCGGCATCCGGCCGGATCGGCGGGTCGGACACTGTCCTGCGCCGACCTGTCCGAGGACGACGCCCGGCGCGCCTTCGACGCGGTCGCCCGGTCCACGGCACCCACCCTGCTGGTCGTGGAGGACGTCCACCGCGCCGACGAACCCGTCAGCCGCCGGCTCCGGCAGCTGGCCCGCACCCTCCCGGCCGGGTGCGTGCTGGTGCTGACCTGGCGCCCCGAGGACCTCCCCGCCGGCCGCCCCCCGCTGGGCGAACCCCTCGACTGCCCGCCCGGCACCACCGTCCTGCGCGAGCGCACCGGCCCGCTCACCGCCCCGGTGGCACGGCAGTTGATCGGACGGACCCTGGGCGACCGGTGCCCGGCGGAGGTGGTCGACCGGCTGTACGCGCTCACCGGCGGAGTCGCCCAGGTGCTCGTGGACGTCCTGCCCGTCCTCGCCGAAGCGGCCCCGGCGGAGCCGACGGCGGACGGCCTCGGGGCGCTGGAGGCCCCGCCGCGCCTGTCGGAGCGGGTGCTCGCCCGGCTCGCCGCCCTGCCGCCGGACGCCCGACGCCTGGTCCGGGCCGCGGCGGTACTGGACGGACCGGCCTCCGAGCCCGAACTGGCGGCCCTCACCGGCCTGTCGGCAGCGGAGGTCCGCGCCGGGCTGCTCGCGGCCCTCGGCGCCGCCGTCCTGACCGACCTCGGCCCCCGCCGGTACGGGTTCCCCGTGCCGCTCGCCGCCCGGGCCGTGACCGCGGGCCTGCCCTCCCCCGAACGCTTCGACCTGCACCACCGGGCGGCCCAGGTCCTGAGGCGGCGCACCGACGTCCCCTGGCCGGCCGTCGCCGGGCACCTCCGGGCGGCCGGGGTCCGCCGCGGCCTGGTGCGGGCCGCCGAACGCGCCGCCGGAGCCCACGCCGCCGCCGGGGAGCACCGCGAAGCCGCCCGCCTCCTAAGGGAGTTGCTCGTCGACCGCCGGATCCCCGGCCCCGCCCGCGCCCGGCTCGCCACCACCGCCCTGCGCCACCTCGCCGGACTCACACCCCGGGACGCCAGCACCCTGCTCGACACCCTCGCCCGCACTCCCGGCCTGCCGGGGCCGCTGCGCGCCCAGGCCCGGGTCCTCCGGGGGCTGTCGCTCTGCACCCCGACCGCACCGGACCACGACGGGTGGCTCCGGCTGGCCCGCACCGCCGGGACCCTGCCGGGCGAACTCGGCCTCGCCGCACGGGTCCTGGCCGCGATGTCGATGCCCCACTGGCCCGGAATCCCGCTCGCCGAGCACCGGAACTTCGCCCGGCGGGCCGTCGCCGCCGTGGCCACCAGCACCGATCCCGTCCTGCGGGCCGCCGTCGACGCCAACCTCGTCGCACTGCTCCTGACCCTCGACGACCCCGGGGCCGAGCAGACGCTCCTGACCCTCGACGCCCTCGACACCCTCGACGACCCCGGAGCCGAGCAGGCGCCCCCGCGCCGGTCACCGCACGACGGAAGCGGACCCGGAAGCGGACCCGGAAGCCGAACCGGAGACGGAACCGCACAGGAACGCCGCGACGAGACCGACGGCGAAAGCGACGGCGGGCGCGACGACGAGAGCGACGGCGACGACCGGGCGGGCGCCGCATCGGCCGGGCACCGGGCCCGCGCCCTGTGCAACGCCGCCGACGCGACCCTGTGGCTCGGCCGCTACGAGGACAGCCGGGCGTTCCTCGACCGCGGCGCGGCCCTCGCCGCACGCCACCGGGCCGGCCCGCACGTCGCCCACGGCATCCGCAGCATCCGGCTGCTGCTGGACTGGGCCACCGGCCGCTGGACCGGCCTCGCCGACCGCGCCGCCGAACTGGTGGCGGACACCGCCCCGACCCCGGTGCTCGGCCACGAGGCCCGGACCGTGCTCGCCTCGCTGTGCCTGGCCCGGGGCGAGTGGTCGCAGTCCCGGGCCTGGCTGGCCGGCGGCCCGGCCCCGCACCCGGACCAGCAGCTGGCACCGGTCGCGGTGCTCTCCTCGACCGTGCTCGTCCGCCTGGCCCTGGCCCGCGACGACCACGAGGACGCCCGGACGCACGCGGTCCAGGCGTGGGCCCGGCTGCGGGGCAAGGGCATCTGGGCCTGGGCGGCGGAGTTGGCGCCCTGGGCCGTCACGGCGGCGCTGGGAGCAGGGGATGCAGCCACCGCCCGGGCGATGGTCGAGGACCTCCGCACGGCCCCCGCCACCCCGCACCTGCCCCTCGCGGCGGCCGCCCGGCGCTGGTGCCGCGCCACACTCGCCGAACACGACGGGGACCTCGCGGGGGCCGCGGCCGCCTACCGCGCCGGAGCCGACGCCTACGCCGCCCTGCCCCGGCCGTACCTGTCCGCCCTGGCGGCGGAGGCCGCCGCCCGCTGCGCCGCGGCGGGCGGGGCCGACCGGCTCACGGCGAACCACCGGCCCACGGACCAGGACGTCCTCGACGGGCTGACCGGCGCCCTCCGGGTGCTGACCGACCTCGGCGCCACCCACGACGCCGCCCGCGTCCGCTCCCGCCTGCGCGCCGTCACGCCCCCGCGCTCCGGTCGGCCCGCCCACCCCGGGCTCTCCCCCCGCGAACGGGAGGTCGCCGAACTCGCGGCCACCGGCCTGACCAACCGCCGGATCGCGGCCGAACTGCACCTGTCCACCCGAACGGTGGAGAACCACGTGGCCCGGGCGCTGCGCAAGCTCGCCGTCCCGTCCCGCCGCGACCTCCCGCCGCACCTGTGAGGAGCGGGTCGCCGGGCCCGGAACGGTCGGTGGACACCGCCCCGGGCCGGCCCGGGTCACTCCTCGACGTCGGCGATGACCCAGTCGCTGATCTCGCGCCACTGGCGGATCGCGTCCTGGTGGAACGGGTGGACGAGGTAGCGCTCGACGGCCTCCATGTCGTCCAGGAGCCCCTCGACGAGGAAGTCGTAGGCGATCTCCCGGGGGGAGACGTTGCGCCCCCAGCGCCACTCCCGGAGGTCGGGCACCTCCTTGCCCACCAGGGAGGCGGTGTGCTCCGCCGCCCCGGCGCGCGGGTCGTTCCAGTCGATGCCCGGCTTGAACTTGAACAGCACGACGTGACGTATCACAGCGGATCTCCTGAGGTGGTCGGAGGAAACGAAGGAGGATCAGAACGAGGGACGAGGGATCAGGAAGAGGACGGGGCTACGCCGTCACCCCGGGCTCCACCGGCTCCAGCGGCTCCGCCGCCTCCACCGGCCCGGCCCCGCGGCACAGTTCGAAGACGCTCATCGCGATCTGCGTCCCCGACGCGCCGAGCTCGTCCCGGTAGCGGGCCAGGATGTCCATCTCGCGCCCGAACACCGTGCGCGGGCCCCCGGCGCCGATCCGGCGCTGCTGGATGCCACGGGACACCAGGGCCCGCTGGGCGAGCAAGTCGATGATGCGGGTGTCGAGCTCGTCGATCGTCAGGCGGTCCGCCGCGATCCGGGCTTCGACGTCGATTTCCACAGTCATGGTCGTGTTCGAACCTTCTGTTTTCGGCATGGACGGACCCCGGCCCCGCCGACCCGGGGCGACAGCGGCCCGGGGTCGACGGCGGATCGGGGAGGAACAAAAGAACGAGGAACGAAAAACCGAGGAACAGAGGAACAGAGGAACAGAGGAACAGAGGAACAGAGGAACAGAGGAACAGAGGACGGAACAGCCGGGAGCAGCCCTACCCCTGCGGTACCCGGGCGTCGGTCAGCCTGGCGACGGCCTCCCGCAGGCGCTCCTCCGGGGCCAGCAGGCTGACCCGGACGAAGCCCTCGCCGTGCGCCCCGAACCAGCGTCCGGGCGCCACCGCCACCTTGCTCCGCTCCAGCAGTTCCTCGGCGAAGGCGACGGAGTCACCGCCACCGGGCACCGGGAGCCAGGCGAAGATCGAGCGCGGGACGTCGATGTCCCAGCCCGCCCGCCGCACCCCGTCCACGAAGAGGTCACGCCGGCGCTCGTAGGTCGCGGTGAGCTCCCTGACGCAGTCCTGCGGCCCGGTCAGCGCGGTGATCGCCGCCCGCTGGATGAACGGCGGGAGCGACACGAAGTAGTGCTCCTGGAGGAGGTTGATCGCCGCGATGACCTCGGGGTTGCCGACGACGGCCCCGACCCGCCAGCCGGCCATGTTGAACATCTTCGACAGCGAGATGAACTCGACGCCCACCTCCTTGGCGCCGTCGGCCTCCAGGAAGGAGACCGGGACCTCCCCGTCGAACCCCAGCGCCCCGTACGCGAAGTCGGAGGCCACGACCACCCCGTGCTCGGCCGCGAACCGGACGGTGTCCCGGTAGAACTCCAGCGGCGCCATCGCCGAGACCGGGTTGTTGGGGTAGTTGAGGAACATCAGCCTGGCCCGCTCGCACACGTCCCGGTCGAGCGCGGAGTAGTCGGGCAGGTAGCCGTTGCTCCGCAGGAGCGGGAGGGGGTGCATGTGCGCCTTGGCGAGGACGACCCCCGCCCAGTAGTCGGGGAACGCCGGGTCGGGCATCAGGCAGACGTCCCCGGGGTTCAGCAGGCACTGGCTGATCTCCACCAGGCCGGCCTTCGCGCCGAACAGGATCGCGACCTCGGACCCGGGTTCCAACTCGACCCCGTGGTGGGCCGCGTACCAGTGGGCGACGGCCTCCTTGAGGTCGAGCAGACCGGAGAACGCCGGGTACCGGTGGTTGGCCGGGTCGAGCGCCGCACCGCGCAGGGACTCGACGATGTGCGGCGGAGTGGGCAGGTCGGGGTTGCCCTGGCACAGGTTGACGACGTCCTCCCCCGCCGCCACCAGCTGGTCGATCCGGCCGATGGTGGTCGCGAAGGAACTCCTCGGCAGTTCCAGGAGCCGTCGGGCGATCTCAATCCTCATGTGCGCTGACCTCCACCGGACTCGACTGCTGGGACGCCCCGTCGCCGACCGGGAGCACTTCGCCCCTGCGCCGGTAGACCCACCCGACGAGGAGGAACGCGACGAGGGTGATCGCGGAACAGGCCAGGCCCACGGCACCGAAGCCGTGCGCCGTGAACAACGGGCCCAGCGCGGCCGCTCCCAGGGCCACCCCGAGGTTGGTCGCGAGGCTGTAGAAGGCGAGGATCGTCCCGCGGTTGTGCTCCGAGCACTCGCTCAGCAGCGTGCTCAGCAGCGTGACGACCAGGCTCTGCATGGCGCCCCACACGAAGAGGCAGAGGACCAGCGGCACCGTCAGGTGGAACATCCGCGGCAGGATCGTGAGCGTGGGCACCAGCCCCACCAGCAGGACGAGCAGCACCCGCTCCTTGCCGAACCGGTCCGCCCACCTCCCGGTGACGAAGCTGGTCGAGAAGCCGAGCCCGTAGAGCAGGATCATGACCCCCGTCAGCGGGCTGCCGTCGCCGAAGCGGTACTGCAGGGCGCTGCCGACGAAGGTGTACATCCCGTAGAAGCCCAGCATGTTGAGGAAGGTGGCCAGGACGTAGAGGGACACCTTCGGGAGCCGCAGGACGCCCACCACCGACCGGCTCGGGCCCGGCTGCGTCCCCGCTCCCGAGCCCGCCCCTGCCGCGGGCGCCGGTCGCGGGCCCTCCGCCGCCTCCGCACGACCCGACCGGCCGTCCACCAGCAGCAGGCCCGCCACCACGGCGCCGAGGACGGCGAGCAGCCCGAAGGCCGCCCGCCAGCCCGACCACTGTCCGACGAAGGACCCCATCGGCACGCCGACGACGAGCGAGAACGACCAGCTCGACACGATGATGCCCATCGCCCTGGCGCGGTGCTCGTAGCGGACGCGGTCACCGACGAAGGCGTACGCCGTGGGCACGAAGGCACCGGTGGCCAGCCCGGCCAGCGCCCGGCCCGCGAAGAACACCTCCAGCGCTCCCGCGAAGGCGCACAGGACGGTCCCCACCAGGAACGTCGCCATCCCGACCGTCAGCGCGAGGCGCCGTGACACCCGGTCCCCGAGCGGGGCGAACAGCAGGGCTCCCGCCGCGGTCGCGATGCCGTAGATGCTCACCGACAGCGCCGCCACCGACACCGACGTGTCGAACGACCGGGCCACGTCCACGAGTAGTGGCGATACCACCAGTTCTTCCGAACCGACGGCGAAGATCCCCGCCATCAGCGTGAGTACCGTGATGAGCGGGAACCCCGTCCCACCCGCCTTGCTGCCCACGTGCTCCCGCACCCCGGCCCACCTCTCCTCTTGCTTGTTCTGCCGCCTAGACGGCCGTGTAGCCACCGTCGACGGTGAGCGCCGCACCGGTCACGAACGACGACTTGTCCGAGGCGAGGAACAGGATCGCGTTGGCCACGTCCTCCGGCGTGCCGAGCCGGCCGATCGGGTTCAGCTTCGCCTTCTGCTCCTTGACCGACGCGTCATGGCCGATCGACGTGTCCGTCATCGGGGTGTCGATGATGCTGGGACAGACGCAGTTCGCCCTGATGTTGTACTTCGCGTAGTCGACCGCGAGGGACTTCGTCAGCATCATCACCCCTCCCTTGGTCGCGTTGTACGCGGCGATGCCCGGCCAGGCCACCAACCCGCTCACCGAGCAGACGTTGACGATCACTCCGCTCGAAGCCCCGATCATCTCGCGGAGCGCGTGCTTCGAGCACAGGAACATGCTCTTCAGGTTGGTGTCGACCAGCCGGTCCCACTCACCCTCGGTCATCTCGTGGACGGGGGTCGAGATCTCGATGCCGGCGTTGTTGACCAGCACGTCGACCCGGCCGAACGTCTCCACGGCGGCGTCCACCAGGCGGGCGCAGTCCGCCTCGACCGTGACGTCGGTCCGGACGAAGAGCGCCTCGTGCCCCTCGCCCTTCAGCTCGGCGACGAAGTCGGCGCCGTTCACCGCGTCGATGTCCGCGACGACCACCCTGGCGGCCTGCCGGGCGAACTCGCTCGCCGTCCGCCGTCCGATGCCGGACGCGGCACCGGTGACCACGACCACCTTGTCCTTGAACACGAGCCCGTCTCCCTTCACACGCATGTCAATTGCCCGCCGTCCACCGAGATCTGCTGACCCGTCAGGTAGGACGCTTCCTCGGAGACCAGGAAGCCGACCAGTGCGGCGACCTCCTCCGCCCGACCCGGGCGCTCCATCGCCACCGACCGCACCAGCAGGTCCGCCGCCGCCTGCGGCGGGATCCCGCCCGACTCGCTCAGGTGGCGGACGGCCTGGTCGTAGCGGTCGGTCCGGATGACGCCGGGGTGGACGCAGTTCACCGTCACGTTGTGCCTGGCGTACTGGTCCGCCAGGTACTTGCTGGCGTTCGCGACCGCCGCGTTGACCAGGCCGGAGAGGAACAGCCCGGCGGCCGGCTCCCGGCCGGCGTTGCCGACGATGTTGACGATCCGGCCGAAGCCGTTCCCGACCATCACCGGGGCGACCGACCTGACCATGTCCAGGTACGGCACCAGCTTCCGGTCCATCGCCGTGTGGACGTCCTCCGCCCGCACACCGTCGAAGGTTCCCGGCACCGGGCCGGGGGCGTTGTTGACCAGTACGTCGATCCGGCCGAAGCGGCGTTCGACCTCGCCGACCAGCTCCTCCCGGAAGGCCGGTGAGGTGACGTCGCCCGCGACGACGCAGGTCTCCCCGCCGCCCGCCGCCTCGGCCACCGCCTCCAGGCCGCCCCGGTCACGGGAGCTGAGGACCGTGGTGTAGCCCTTGGCCGCCAGGTGCAGCGCGGTCGCGCGGCCGATGCCGCGACTGGCGCCCAGGACGATCGCGGTACGGATCACTCCGCCGCCACCTGGGGGACCCGGTGGTAGCGCGGCGGGATGAAGATGTTGAGCGACCGCGCCAAGCCCTCGTTGGGGTTCGCCGCGCCGTGGCCCTCCTGGCCGGCGCAGAAGTACGTGCTGCCGAACACCAGCTCGTAGCTGGTCTCCTCGACGGTCATCTCGTACCGGCCGTCCAGGCAGACGCCGATCTGCTCGTGGTTGTGCTTGTGGTACGGCATCTCACCGCCGGCCGGGATGTCGGCGATCATCAGCTCCACCCAGTCGGCGAGGAAGAACGTGACGTCCATCCCGACGAACTTGCGCGACTCGATCGGCTCCAGGAAGTACCCGGCCGGCGCGTTGTACGCCTCGCCGGGCTTGTTCCGCTTGATGACGAGCGCGATGGTCTCCTCGGCGGAGGTGTTCACGGCCTTGCTCTCGACGTTCGGCGGCGCGACGTACGCGTCGCCCTCCGCCTTCATCAGCTTGGTCACCTCGCCCACGGTCACGGTGAGTTCTCCGCGGACGACCATCCCGACCCGGGCCCCGGCGACGGAATCGGCTGCGAGGACGGCACCGGGCGGGAGGAAGGAGACCTCCACCACAGTGTCGTCGCGCCGGTAGGACTCGGTGCGGATCCCGTTGTCGTGCAGCGCCAGGTCGGCGGCCGGGAAGTACAGACGTTCACGCGCTTGCGAGTTCATTGAGGTCCTTCCGCTTGGAGAAGACGGTCCACGTCATCGGGATCCGTTCGAACCGGTAGACGAACTTGAGGTTGTGCTGCTGCGCCGCCTGCTCGTTCGTGATGGCGATGTTGTAGCTGCCCTCGGCGACGTGCCCGGCGGCCTTGCTGGTGGAGGTCACCGTCTCGTGCTTCACGGGCCGGTCGAAGTGGTAGCCCAGCAGCGGCACGGGGGCCGGGTGGGTCACCACGGTGTCGGTGAAGAGCATCTCTTCGTCGTAGTCGAAGTCATGACGCGTCGCCAGGCCGTACTCGGGGGTGCTCCCGCGCAGCACGGCGGCCGGCTCCAGCCTCGGGTTCATGTAGAAGGCGTTGATGTTGGCGTAGGCGTGGGCCACCAGCACCAGGTCGAGCCGGCCCGCCGCGAGCCCGTCGAGGCACTCCTCGTAGGTCTCTTCGAGCACGATGTGGAAGCTCCGGGCGTTCCCGTCGAAGCAGCGCGACAGCTGTTCGGCGATGTACTCGCTGCTGGTTCCCTCCGGCCCCAGGGTCCCGAGCTTCGCCGGGCGGGAGGAATCGGCCGAGAGTCGCGCCAGGAGCGCCCGGTGCTCCGCACCGGGGATCTGCAGAATCTCCATGTCCGCCTTTCCGATGATCCAATGGATAAAAAGTCCACGTCAAGTGGTGCACGGATCGGACCACCGCCCGCTGTCCGCCCGCCGGCACATCCGATTCCGGTCCGGATTTCGTCCACGATCAGCGTGACGCCGTGTTCGTCGCACGGGCTGCGCGACCGCCGGAAACAACCGGGCGGCGACACGAGGTTTCCCGGCGTTCTTCCGCACGGTCGCCCGATGGCATGGAGGACCGGCGAAGAAAGCCGGGAAGGAAATCCCGCAACCGTCACATGCTTTTCACGGAACGCGCGAAGAACAGTGCCGACGGCAACCAGCGCCTCTGCCCAGGCGCTCGTCGATGACGCGGGTGACGTGGATCAGCCCCGGAGGACAGGGGCGGCGAGAACTGCTGAGGAGCAGACAAATCTTAGGTTCGTCACGGTACTTCCGTTCCGGGCCTGTGGCGCTCTTGATCGTCACCGTCATCATAGGCCGGTCGATCATGCATCCGTCAAGACATCAATGTTTCCATTGGGTTATTTGAAGTCCGCCCGACGACCTGCCCCGCCCGGGCGCCACCCGACAAGCCAATTCATCAATTCGCCGACGAACGACCGCCACGCTTCGGGCTTTCGGCCCGGACGAAGCAAGAATGGTCCAGACAACATCGCACGGGGCAATTCGGACCAAACGGAACCCGTGAACCCCCGGACGCCCCCCGACCGTTCAGATGAGTACGAACGGCAAGCCGCCCACCGTCCGCACGCGCGTCACCCGCCGAACGCCCAACAGCCCTGCAGCGGTTGGCACATGAGCACCGGCACGGACGGACGCGACCGGACGGACGGGCGCCCGACGCGACGACCACCGCGCGACCGCCCCGAACTGAGGCAGCAGATCGGCGAGTTCAGGGCCACGCATCCCTCACCCGCCCAATCGCGCGTGCGGGCAGATCATTTGACGATTCGTCAACGATCATCGGCCACCGTCCAGTGCACGGTGCCCGTTCCGCGCCCGCCCCATCCTCCTCCGGGTCCCACACCCGGCCACGAAAAAGCGGTACCCCGGATCCGCACGCCTGCGCGAGGATAGCGGCCAGGACGCACGGCCGGCCCGCCGGGACACCGTCCACAGCCCCGCCCCGCCCCCGACGGCTCCTCCGCCTCCCGCCGCTCCGCCCCGCCGCTGCCCCGTGGAGATCCCGACGCCATGACGTCTGCCGCCCCGTCCCCCGACACCTCGACGTCCCGCTCCGCCCTCGGCCGCTTCTACGACGATTTCGCCGACGACTACCACCGGCTCTACCCCGACTGGAACGCCTCGATCGCCCGCCAGGGCACCGCACTGGACGCCCTGATCCGCGAACGCCCGGGCGGTGGAGGCCCCGCCGAGGTGCTGGACTGCGCCTGCGGCATCGGCACCCAGGCGATCGGGCTCGCCGCACTCGGCCACCGGGTCACCGGCACCGACCTCAGCCCGGTCGCCGCCGCCCGGGCCACCGCCGAGGCCGCCGCGCGCGGGCTCCGGCTGCCCACGGCGGCCGCCGACATGCGCGAACTCCCCTTCCCCGACGGCCGGTTCGACGTCGTGGTGTGCGCCGACAACGCACTGCCGCACCTGCTCACGGCCGAGGACGTCCGCGCCGCCCTGGCCGAGCTGCGCCGGGTCCTGCGCCCGGGCGGGCTGCTGCTGGTCTCCACCCGCCCGTACGACGACCTGCGCCGCGAGCGCCCCACCGCCACCCCGCCGCAGACCGCCGAGCAGGACGGCCGGCGCTCGGTGCTCTTCCAGCTCTGGCACTGGCGCGCGGACGGCGAGCGGTACGACCTGGAACTGTTCCGGCTGCTGCCGGACGACACCGGGCAGTGGCGGGTCACGGTCCGCCGGTCCAGCTACTGGGCGCTCTCCCAGGAACAGTTGAGCGGCTTCGCGGCCGCGGCGGGCCTGGTCGGGATCCGCTGGCGGCAACCGGCCGAGAGCGGCTTCTTCCAGCCCCTCCTGATCGCCCGGGCACCCTGACCCGCCACCCGCGCACCTTCGCCCACCCGCCCCTGCACGGAAAATGGCTTCGCTGCGGAGTCCTGGCCCCGGCATGATTCCCACCGTGCAAGAGGACGGGAACCATCGCGGGCGGACGCGGTACACACTGGTCGAGACGGAGCACGGCCGTGCCTGGGGCGTCTGCGCCGAGGTGGAAGGGCTGTTCGGGGAGCCCCGGCGCGGGACCTACGAACTGTTCGGCTGGGTGCCGCGAACAGAGGTACGCGGTTGGGTCGGCAGCCGGGTGTGGTTGGTGCCGGAGGACGGGGCGCTCGATCCGTGGCTGTTGGAGGACGCGGAGAGCCCGGGGCAGCAGCCCGGGACGGACGGTCTCGTGCTCACCGGCCTGGACGGCTACGAACGACCGCCCGAGGGATACCGAGGCCCGGTCCGCGTGCACGACGGGTACCGGTGGCTTGGCTCCTGCCGGGAGTTCGCCCGCGTCCTGCCGGCCGACCAGCCGACGCCCCCGCTGGTCCTGCGGGGACTCGCCCCGAGTGACCGGCTGAGGGCGGCACTGGCGAAGGGCAGCCGGCGAGCGCTGGACCTGGAGCAGGCCGCCTTGGAGATCCAGGACGACCAAGGCGAGCCGCTGACCGATCGACTGCTGTGGGCCAGGATCGGCGCCTGGCGCCCGTCCCCCCACGGGACGGACCTGATCGACCTGGAGCTCGACGGGGGCCTCTTCACGCCGGTGCCCGATGACGCCCGGCCCGTCTGGGCACGGTGGTTCGCCGGACCGCCGGACACCCCGGGTGCCTGGGTCGGCCTCGACACCCGGCGTCGAGGGGCCTGGCTCGACCTCGTCCGTGAACGGGCCTGTCGGCGGATCCTCCGCGATCGGCCGGCCGGTCACGCCTACGAGCTCGACGGCCGGCACATCACCGACGAACCGGGCCTCTACCTGGCCCTCGGCGAGGCGGTGAACGGGCCCGGCGGCTACTTCGGCGGCTGCTTGGACGCCCTCCTCGACTGCCTGCACGGCACCTTCGGCTACACCGCTCCCGCGCCCCTGCTCTGGCGGGACGCCGCGACCGCGAGGGAACACCTGTCCCGGGCGCTGACGCCGGACGGCCGGTCCTACGACCTGTTCGCGGACATCCTCGAGGTCATGGCCGAGGGAGGCATGACCGTCACCTTGGCCTGAACCCGGTCGACCATCCGGCCACCGGTCGACACACCGGCGCGTTCACCGCCCGCCCCACACGCCACGGCCCCGCCGCTCTCCCCGATCGGAGGCGGCGGGGCCGTGGTGCTCCCCCGTTTGGCCACCAGAAACGGAGGCGCGGCATGACCCTGCACACCGCCCCGCGTCGGACTACCCCCCTGTTACCCCTGCTGCTCGACCTCGCCCTGCCGCTCGCCGTCTTCTACGGGCTGCGGCTCGCGGGCGTGGACCAGTGGTGGTCGCTGCTCTGGTCGGCCGCCGTACCGGCGGTCACCGTCACCGTCCGGCTGGCCCGCACCCGCCGGGTCGACTTCCTCGCCCTGCTCGTCCTCAGCATGATCGTCCTCGGACTCGTCCTCTCCACCCTCACCGGCGACCCCCGCACCCTGCTGGTCCGCGAGGCCTGGACGGGCATGCTCGGCGGACTGCTCGGCCTCTGGCTGCTCCGCTCCGTCGTCCACGGACGCCCGGCCCTGATGCTGCTCTTCCGCTCGTTCGTACAGCTCAAGGCGGGCGAGGACGGACTGCGCGCCTGGGAGGCGCGCTGGCACCAGGACGCCGCCTTCCGGCACGGCGTCCGGGTGGTCACCGCGGTCTGGGGCGCGGCCAGTTCGCTCAACGCCCTCGCCCAACTCGCCGTCGCCTACCTGCTGCCGATCGACGCCGCGCCCGCGGCCATGCAGGCCTGTTGGCCGGTCATCGCCGTGCCGCTGTTCCTGTTCCACCTCGCCTACACCAAGCGCCACGGCCTGCGGGCCTGACCACGACCGGTGTCAACCGGCAGCACCCGACGGCCGATCAGCCGCGTCGGCCCGGTCCGCCCGCCCCGAGAACCGCCCCGAGGACCGCACCGAAGACCGCCCCGAGAACCGCCGCGTGACCTCGGCGCGCGCCCGTCGTTGTCCACTGCGACATCCAGGTGGGGGTACCGGGTCCGGCGGCTCCGAATCAGGTGCGGCGGACGCACCGCGAGAAAGCACGACCGCATGGCTGATGCGACCACTTGCCCGCCCGCCGCTCCGGCGAACCCGCGCACCGTCGAGGCGCCTCCCGAACGGAGTGCCCCGTCGCCGAGGAGCACGACCGGGTCGGATCGACCGCGGCCCTCCTCCACGGCTCCCGCCGAGGCCGTCGTGAGCCTCCTCGCCGGCGTCTGCTTCATGCTCTGGGCCCGCAGCATCGATGTGAACCCCCTGGTGCGGATCGGCCAGGTGAGCGGCCTCGCCGGGCTCCAACTGCACGCCGTGGTGGTCACCCTGCCCGTTCTCACGGCGTTGCTGTACGCCGCGCACCGGGGTGGGTCCGAGCGGTACCGCCTGGTGCTGCGCCTCGGTTGCGCGGTGCTCGCGGGGCTCGCCACCGGCCTGGTCGCGGGCGGTGTCGTCGTGGCGCTGAACGGGACCCCGTGGGGCCTCGGCGGCCAGGAGGGCGACCCGGGCAACATCATGGGCATGGCCGACGACATGATCCGCGGCAAGGGCCTGCCGGGTGTCTACCCGCCGCTCTTCCCGGCCCTGTTGGTCGTCTGGGGCAAGCTCTTCCACGGCGCCCACGGTGGTATCGCCGGCGTCGCGTTCGCGATGAAGGACCTCCAGGTGCTGTGCACCGCCGTGGTCGGTCCGCTCACCTACCTCGCCTGGCGGATGCTGCTCCGCCCGTTCTGGGCCCTGCTCGTCGCGGTGCCCTCCGCCGTGCTCTTCATCGACCCGATCCGCCCCTACAGCCACGGCGCCATGCTGGTGATGCTGCCGGTGCTGGCCGCCGGCTTCCGCGAACTGCGCCGGTCGCACGAGCTGCCGACCCGGTCCGCCGTGCTCCGGGCGGCGGCGCTCGGGAGCTCGCTCGGCGTGCTGTTCCTCTGGTACTCCGGCTGGTTCGTCTGGGCCGCACCCGGCACGCTCGTCCTGGCGGGCTGCGTGCTGCCCTGGCGGAAGGGCACGGCGGGCCTGAGGCGGGCGCTGCTCTTCCTGGGGGTGACCGTGGTGAGCGCCGGGGTGGTCGGCTCGCCCCTGCTCTACCAACTGGTCCGGCTCGGTGCGACGACCAAGGACCGCTACGCGATGATCACCACCTACGTGGACCCCGCCTACGTGATGGGCTGGGCCTCCGACCGACCCGGCACGCAGACGTACCACAACTGGCCGCTGAGCGGCGAGTTGGCCGGGCAGAGCGCCTTCACCCTGCTGGTCCTCGCGGCGGCGGCGCTCGCGATCGGCCTCGGCTCGGGCGGCATCCTGGTGCGGACCGTCGCCGCCGTCCTGGCCAGTTCCTGGCTCCTCCGTTTCTGGTTCGCCTCGCGCATGGAGCGCACCCAGGCCGTGCAGCTCTACCCGCGGACGACCTGGATCATCATGTACTGCCTGATCGTCCTGGCCGTCCTGGGCCTGATGCTGGCCGTCCAGCGCCTGACGGCCTGGAGCCGGACGCTGTCACCGTCCGGCGGCGCAGCCGGCGACGGTACATCCGTCAGCAACGGGCCCGGCAGCACAGCCGGTGGCCCGAGCCGACGGACGATCCGCCGGATGACCACGGGCGGGGTCTGTGCGATCGCGCTGTTCGCCGCCATGGCCGGTTCCTGGTCGGCCAACCGGTACATGCCGACCACCGACACCACCGTCCAGGACATGGGGCTGGACGCCTGGCGCGCGCACCTGCTCAAGGACGCCGCCGGCCACTGCCCCCGGTACTCACCCGTCGCCACCTGCGCCGGCCTCAACCAGGACCTGTCCGCGCGGATCGTCGGCCCGGACGACTACCACCTGTGGTGCGCCAACGCCCCCGCCGTCGAGTGGCCGACGACCTGCGGCCGCAAGGCCCCGTGGATCTGACCCGCGGACCCGGGCGGACCTCCCCCGCCGCCGCCCTGAACCGGCGGCGGCGAACGGCCGTCCCCAGCCGGACCGGCCGGCCGCCGCTACCGGTCAGGTCTCGCGCTGCGGGTGGTAGCCGGTCTCGGGTATCCCGAAGGTCCAGGCGACCCCGGCCCGGGCGGTGCGGGTGCTCGGGGGGACTCGCAGCCAGTACGTGCGGAAGGTGCCGTCCGGCTCCGCGGTCGAGTTGACCACCTCCACCATCACCACCGGTTCGTCGTCGGGCAGCACGATCCGCCACAGCACACCGGTCTCGTCCCGGTGGACGGGCTCGGCCCCGGAGTCGGCGAGGTACCGCTCGTAGCCGTAGTGCTCCAGCAGGACGCGCCGCAGCTCGGCGTTCTCCTCGGTGCGGATCCGCTCGACCGTCACCCCGGCCAGGCCCGCCAGGAACTCGGCGGGTACGGGCATGCCGCGCCAGGCGTGCAGGGCGAAGCCGTCGGCGTACTCCAGGGCGGGGCCGTCGGCCCGGTCGAGCCGCCCGGCCTCGTCCCGGTGCAGGGCGACCGGCCGCTCGGAGAGCAGCGCGACCTCCCGGTAGGGCCACCACCAGCCGGCCTCACAGGCCACCTCGGTGAGCGGTGCGACGGCCTCGACGCCCGCGCCGGCCGCTTCGAGGGCGGCGAACCAGGGCGCGTCGTGCTGACCGCGCACGGCGTCCAGCAGGGCGAGCCGGACGGCCGTCCGGCGGGCGCGGGCGGCGGCGGCCTCGCTCTCCTCGCGGTCGACCTCGGGCGCGAGCCGGTCCAGCACGGCGTTGCGCACCCGGTCGGCCAAGGGCGTGGTGACCGGGCCGAGTTCACCGCCGGTGACCGCCCAGTTCGCCGCCCAGCCGGCCGCGCCGACCCGGGCGACGGCCTGTCGCCGGGCCTCCTCCCAGGGCCGGGTACGGACCTCCTCGCGCACGCTCACCGCCCCTCCGGACCGCAGCTCCAGCGCCGCCTCGGCCGCGGCCAGCGGCGAGCCGAACCAGCGCACCTCGGCGGGTCCGGGCAGCCCGGCCGCCCGGTAGGCGGACCGGACCGCGCGCTCGACCGCCGCCCGGTCGGCCGGCCCGGTGGCCGCCGAAGCCGCCCGCCAGTGCGCCGTCACCCGGGCCGCGACTCCCGTCGCCCCCGCTGCCACGTCCACGTCGGCGCTCGCACCCGTCGGGTTGTCGCGGATCACCGTCTCCATCGTCATGCTCCGTTCTCCGGCCGGGCTCCCCGCCCGACCCGCCGTTCCCGTCCCGTTCCCGTTCCCGTCCCGTTCGGCGGCCCCGTCCCGTTCGGCGCTGCCCCTCCGCGACGGCCGCCCGCAGCACCACCCCGGGGTCAGTCCGCCACCATGCGCACCGCCCCCGGGACGTACTCGCGCTGCCGGATCACCCGGTACCACCCCTTGGGCAGCGGTATCGCCGCGTGCTCCTCGTGCACCACCCGGCCGCCCTCGGGCAGGTGCAGCCAGGCCTCGCCGAACGGGCCCGCCTCCCGGCGCAGTTCACCGGGCCCGACCACGGCGTGGGCATGACCGGTGACCTCGCCGAGGGCGAGCACCATCCGCCCCCGCGCGTCCCGGGGCTGCACGGCCAGCCCGGTCACCCGCAGCGGAACCACGCTCTCCGAGACCGGCACGATCAGCACATCGCCCTGGCGGTACATCAGTCCTCCTTCGCCGTACGGCCGGACCCGGCGGGCGCCGGAGTCCATGGCTCCGCCGTGCCGGAAGCGGTCACGCTCCGGAGCCATGACCCGAACGTAGAGCAAGGGTCCGACAACGCGCCCGGGCCGCCACCCGGTCACCGGTTTGTCAGTCCCGGCTGGTAGACAGTTGTTCGGTCCGAATCCCCCGGAGGAGCAGCGCATGACCGTCAACAACCACCTCGAGCAGTTCCACGGTCTCCCGGTCTTCGACTTCGTCCAGGCCCTGACGGAGGCGGAGGAGGCCGACGGCGCGCAGCCGGCCCGGCTGCCGGACGCGGCCGCGGTCGCCTGGCGGATCGGGCTCGACTACGAGGCCGAGCAGACCTGGGCCGAGTGCTGGCAGCAGTTCCTCACCGCCGTCGACACCGAGCGGGTCACGGCGCTGGTGATCGGCCAGTGGGCGCCGGAGGAGCCGGACTCCTTCCAGGAGCCGCTGGCGGCGCTGGTCGCCGCCGCGCCCCGACTGCCCGCCCTGCGCGCACTGTTCGCCGGTGACATCACGTACGAGGAGTGCGAGATCTCCTGGATCCAGCAGTGCGACGTGACACCGCTGCTGACGGCCTTCCCGGCGCTGGCCGAACTCGTGGTGCGCGGCGCCTCGGAGGACTGGGACGGCAAGGGCGGCCTCGCCCTGGAGCCGCTGCGGCACGAGGCGCTGAAGGCGCTGCGCTTCGAGGCGGGCGGCCTGCCGCGCGCCGTGGTCCGCTCGGTGGCCGCCTGCGAGTTCCCCGCCCTGGAGCGACTGGAACTCTGGCTGGGCGTGGCTGGCTACGGCGGTGACACCACGATGGCCGACCTCGCGCCCTTCCTGGACGGCACCGGCCTGCCCGCGCTGCGCCATCTCGGCCTGCAGAACAGCGAGTTCCAGGACGAGATCGCCGCCGCCGTGGCGCACGCCCCCGTGGTCGCCCGACTGGAGTCGCTCAGCCTCTCCATGGGCGTGCTCACCGACCAGGGCGCGACGGCCCTGCTGGAGGGCCAGCCCCTCACCCACCTGCGCGCCCTCGACCTCCACCACCACTTCCTCACCAAGGAGCTCCAGCAGCGCCTGCGCCAGGCCCTGCCCGACGTCGAGCTCGACCTCTCCGAGCCGGGCAAGCCCGACGACCAGTGGCGCTACGTCGCGGTCGCCGAGTAACCCCCGGCACCCCGCCCCGCCTGCGACCGGTCCGCACCCGCCCCGCCCCGCCCGAACACCCGAACCCACCTGCCAGGAAACGACATGACGGTTCCGCGCCACCTCGAACGCTTCCACGAGCTGCCGATCCACGACTTCACCCCCGCCGACACCCGGCCGCGCCCCGCGGCCGACGCGGTCGCCTGGCGGCTCGCCCTCGAATACGACACCGAGCACGACTTCGAACAGCTCTGGGAGTCCTTCCTCCAGACCGTCGATCCCGCCGGCGTCCGCGCCCTGCTGATCGGCGCCTGGTGGCGCGGCGACTACGCCCCCGTCGGCAGCACGGTCGAGGCGATAGCCGCCCGGGCCGATCGGCTGCCCGCCCTGGAGGCGCTCTTCCTCGGCGACGTGACCGCCGACGAGTGCGAGATCTCCTGGCTGGAGATGGACGACGTCACCCCGCTGCTCACCGCCTTCCCCCGGCTGACTTCGCTGACCGTGCGCGGCGGTACGGACCTCTGCCTCCTGCCCGTGCGGCACGAGCGGCTGAAGGAGCTGCGCCTGGAGTCCGGCGGCCTGCCCGCGACCGTGGTGCGCGGGGTGTCCGGTTCCGAACTGCCCGCGCTGGAGCGGCTGGAGCTCTGGCTCGGTGTGGACGAGTACGGCGGTGACTCCACCCTCGACGACCTCAGGCCGTTCCTGGACGGCTCGCGCCTGCCCGCGCTGCGCCACCTCGGCCTGCAGAACAGCGAGTTCCAGGACGAGATCGCCGCCGCCGTGGCGCACGCCCCCGTGGTCGCCCGACTGGAGTCGCTCAGCCTCTCCATGGGCGTGCTCACCGACGAGGGTGCCACGGCCCTGCTGGAGGGCCAGCCCCTCACCCACCTGCGCGCCCTCGACCTCCACCACCACTACCTCAGCGAGGAGTTGCAGGAACGCCTGCGCCAGGCCCTGCCCGGGGTCGAACTCGACCTCTCCGAGGCGGAGGACCTCGACGAGGACGACGAGTGGCGCTACGTCGCGGTCGCCGAGTAGGCGGTGGTGACCGGATGACCCAGCAGCTGACCGTTCTCGGCAATCCCGGGCACCGGCGGGTGACGCTGTTCGCCGCCGCCGCCCGGGCCGGGGGCCTGCCCGAACCCGCCGTCCTGCCCTGGCTGGACGTCCTGCGCGGCGGCTACCGGCTGCCGACGGGCACGCTGCTGCGCATCGAGTCCCCGGGCGAGGAACCGCTGGTGGACGAGCTGCTGCGCGGCCCGGCGCTCGGCTCCGGGTACGCGCCGACCCGGGTCGAGGGCACCGCCGGCTGGTACGCGGGGGTGCTCACCGCCCTGCGCGGGCTGGCCGCCCAGCCGGGCGTGCGACTGCTCGGCGATCCGGAGGAGATCGCGGTGATGTTCGACAAACGCCGGGCGCACGCGCTGCTCGCGGCGGCGGGCGTCCCGGTGCCCCGGGCGCTCGACGGTACGGTCTCCGGCTGGGCGGAGCTGCGCGAGCGGCTCGCCGACGCCGGCCTGCACCGGGTCTTCGTCAAGCCCGCGCACGGTTCCTCCGCCTCCGGGGTGATGGCGCTGGAGTTCGGCCCGCGCGGCCGACTGCTGGCCACCACCTCCGTCGAGCTGGCCGGCGACCGGTTGCACAACTCGCTGCGGGTGCGCCGCTACCGCGCCGAGCACGAGGTGGCGGCGATCGTCGACCGCCTGGCGCCCGACGGGCTGCACGTCGAGCAGTGGGTCCCGAAGGCCTCGCAGTCCGGCCGCTCGGCGGATCTCCGGGTGGTGGTGGTCGACGGCCGGGCCACCCACGCGGTGGTCCGCACCAGCGCCCAACCGATGACCAACCTGCACCTGGGCGGCGCCCGCGGCAGCCTCGACCAGGCCCGGGAGGCGGCAGGGCCGGCCTGGCCGGCCCTGCTGGAGACGGCCGAGCGGGCGGCGGCCT
Organism: Kitasatospora sp. NPDC089797; assembly: GCF_040684795.1. Classification (NCBI taxonomy): domain Bacteria; kingdom Bacillati; phylum Actinomycetota; class Actinomycetes; order Kitasatosporales; family Streptomycetaceae; genus Kitasatospora; species Kitasatospora sp. NPDC089797. Next base: position 220,789 of record NZ_JBFBGS010000006.1, read on the forward strand.
GCTTCCCCGGCTCCCCGATGGTCGGCGTCGACGTCCTCCCCACGGCCGGCTGGCGCCGGGCCCTGGTCGGCGAGGTGAACGCCTTCGGGGACCTGCTGCCCAACCTCACCGGCCTGCCCGGCGGCCCGGCCGAGGGCCTCGACACCTACGGCGCCCAACTCGCGGCCCTCACCCGGCGCGCCGCCCGCACCCCTGTCCCGACGCACCACCAGAGCATGGAACCCTCCCGATGAACCACCAGCCCACGCCCACGACGCCCACCCCGGCCGTCGCGCCCGACACGGCCGGCACCGCCCCTGCCCCTGCCCCTGCCCCTGCCCCCGCCCCTGCCCCCGACATGACCACGGTCGTGGGCAGCCACGACCTGCTGCTCGTCACCCTCGACACCCTGCGCTTCGACGTCGCCGAGGAGTTGGCGGCCGCCGGCCGCCTGCCCCACCTCGCCGCCTTCCTCCCCGGCGGCCGCTGGGAGCGCCGGCACGCCCCGGGCAGCTTCACCTACGCCTCCCACCAGGCGATCCTGGCGGGCTTCCTGCCCACCCCGGCCTCCCCCGACGGCCCCCACCCACGCCTGTTCGCGGCCCGCTTCGCCGGTTCGGAGAGCACCGCCACCCGCACCTGGGTCTTCGACGCGCCCGACCTGCCGACGGCCCTGGGCGCGGCCGGCTACCGCACGGTCTGCATCGGCGGTGTCGGTTTCTTCAACAAGCAGGGCCCGCTGGGCTCCGTGCTGCCCGGCCTGTTCCAGGAGAGCCACTGGGAGCCCGCGATGGGGGTGGCCTCCCCGACCTCCTTCGAGGAGCAGGTCGCCCGCGCCGAGCGGGTCGCCGCCGAACAGCCCGCCGACCAGCCGCTGTTCCTGTTCCTGAACGTCTCGGCGCTGCACCAGCCGAACTGGTTCCACCTCCCCGGCGCCACCCGCGAGCACGGCGACTCCCGGGCCAGCCACGCCGCCGCCCTGGAGTACGTCGACGCCCACATCGGCCGCCTGTTCACGGCGATGAGCGCCCGCCGCCCCTGCTTCGCCGTCGTCTGCTCCGACCACGGCACCGCCTACGGCGAGGACGGCTACACCGGGCACCGGATCGGCCACGAGGTGGTCTGGACGGTCCCGTACGCCCACTTCACCATCCCCGCCGCCACCACCGCCACCGCCGCCGAGGAGCGCGCATGACCACCGCACCCCCGCTCCCCGACGCGCCGTACCAGTCGTACGTCTACGCGTACCCGCACAAGACGGCCTACCGCCCACTGCCCGAGCGCCCGTTGCTCGGCGAGTTGTGGGCCGGGGAGCCGCAGCACGCCCTCTCGCTCTACCTGCACGTCCCGTTCTGCGAGGTCCGCTGCGGCTTCTGCAACCTGTTCACCCGGATCGGCAGTCCCGAGGGCCTGACCACCGCCTACCTGGACGCGCTGGACCGCCAGGCCGGCACCGTCCGCGCGGCGCTGGACGAGGGCGCCCGCTTCGCCCTGGCCGCGTTCGGCGGCGGCACGCCCACCTACCTCACCGCCGCCGAGCTGGAGCGGCTGTGCGACATCGCCGAGCAGCGGATGGGCGTCGATCTGCGGTCCGTACCGCTCTCGGTGGAGGCCTCCCCCGCCACCGCGACCGCCGACCGGCTGGAGGTGCTGGCCGCCCGCGGCACCACCCGGCTGAGCCTGGGCGTGCAGTCCTTCGACGACACCGAGGCCCGCTCCGCCGTCCGCCCGCAGAAGCGGGCCGAGGTGGAGGCCGCCCTGGAGCGGATCCGCGCCGCCGCCGTCCCGGTGCTGAACATCGACCTGATCTACGGCATCGACGGTCAGACCGAGGCGAGTTGGCTGCGCTCCCTGGACGCCGCGCTGCGCTGGCAGCCCGAGGAGCTGTACCTCTACCCGCTGTACGTCCGGCCGTTGACGGGCCTGGCCCGGCGCGGCGAGCAGGAGAGCGCCACCGCCTGGGACGCCCGCCGGCTCGCGCTCTACCGCGCCGGCCGGGACCACCTGCTAGCCAACGGCTACCAGCAGGTGTCGATGCGGATGTTCCGCCGGGCGGCCTCCCCGCAGGCCGGCGCGAGCGAGTACGCCTGCCAGACCGACGGCATGGTCGGCCTGGGCTGCGGTGCCCGCTCCTACACCTCTCGCCTGCACTACTCCTTCGACTACGCGGTGAACGCCACCGAGGTGCGCGGCATCATCGACGACTACGTCGCCACCGAGGACTTCCGGCGCGCCGAGGTCGGCCACTGGATGGACGGCGAGGAGCCGCGCCGTCGCCATCTCGTCCAGTCCCTGCTGCAGGCCGAGGGCATGCCGCTGGCCGACTACCGCGCCCGCTTCGGCAGCGCGCCGGGCGAGGACTTCGCCGCCGAGCTGGCCGGCTTCGCCGAGCGCGGCTGGCTCGCCGACGATCCGGAGCGCCTGCGGCTCACCCCGGAGGGTCTGGCGCACTCGGACGCGGTGGGTCCGATGCTCTTCTCGCCCGACGTCCGGGCCCTGATGACGGCCTACGAGGCGAAATGACCTTCCTCGGCCTGCCCTCGTCCGCACCCCCGTCCATTCCCCGGCCCGCACCCGTATCCGCACCCGTATCCGCACCCGTCCCCGTACCGGCCACCGACGACACCCCGCAGCCGCGCGACCTGACCCTGCTCTACCGCGGCCCGCTCTCCTCCTGCGACTACGACTGCCCCTACTGCCCGTTCGCCAAGCGCCGCGACACCCCCGAGCAACTGCGGGCCGACCGCGCGGCCTTGGAACGCTTCACCGCCTGGGCCGCCGCCCGCGAGGGCAGCGGCGACACCCTGGCCCTGCTGTTCACCCCCTGGGGCGAGGGCCTGGTCCGCTCCTGGTACCGCCGCGCGCTGGTCGAACTGAGTCGCCTCCCGCACGTGCGCCGGGTCGCGATCCAGACCAATCTGAGTTGCCGCACCGACTGGCTCGCCGCGGCGGACCTCTCCGCCCTCGCCCTGTGGGTGACCTACCACCCGGGTCAGGTCCGGCAGGACCGCTTCCTCGCCAAGTGCCGCGAACTGGACGCGCTGGGCGTGCGCTACAGCGTCGGCGTGGTCGGCCAGCCAGAGCACCTCCCCGAGGCCCGACGGCTGCGGGCGGCCCTCGACCCGGGCGTCTACCTCTGGATCAACGCCGCCGAGGGCCGCAGCTACACGGACGCCGAGGCCGCCGACTGGGCCGCCCTGGACCCGCACTTCGGCTACAGCCGGCACGCCCACCCCAGCGCCGGTCTGCCCTGCCGCACCGGCGAGTCGGTGCTGTCGGTGGACGGCGACGGCACGGTGCGCCGCTGCCACTTCGTCCGGGACGTCCTCGGCAACCTCTACGACGGCAGCTACCGCGCCCGGCTCGCACCGCGCGGCTGTCCGCTGCCGGTCTGCGACTGCCACATCGGCTACGTCCACCTGGAGACCCTGCCGCTGTACGACCTGTTCGGCGCCGGCGTCCTGGAACGGGTGCCGCAGCACTGGCCCCCGGCCGACGCCTGAACCCCCGGTGACCGGCCCGGTCGCGCCGAGCGGCCCGGTCACCGTCCGGGCAGCCGCCTCCACAGCGCGCGCACCGCGGCGACCGGGTCGAAGGCCCCCGGCCGCTCCCGGGTGATCGGGTAGCAGGCGAACCCGATCAGCGCCGCGCTCAGGTGCCCGATGCTGGTGTAGTCCCGGCTCTGCTGGACCCCCAGGACGTACACCGCCAGCACCCCCGCCGCGTACAGGTACCGCCACGGCCGGACGATCAGGTAGGTGAGCACCGCGACCACCCCGGCCAGGGCGTAGCTCACCCCGTAGTCGAGCGTGTAGACCGCCTTCGGTGCGGCGAGCCCGCGGTGGATCGCCCAGCCGAGGACGCCCTCGCTGAGGTAGGTCGCGCCGACGTGCGCCAGCACGGCGACCGAGAGCCAGCGCAGCGTGCCCAACCAGCGCTCGGCGGGCACGTGGAAGATGTTGTAGAGCGCGAAGTACCCGAGCCAGCCGCCACCCGCGATCCACAGCGCGCTGGTCGCCAGCACCCGGACCGGCGAGACCTGGAGGTGGTGCAGGTTGGTCGAGCGCCGCTGCAGGATCCGGTCGGCGGTCGCGGGGTCGACGTGCCGGATCACCTGGGTGGTGGCCAGCAGGATCGCCAGCCAGATGTACGTCCCGGGGGCGCACCGCACGTAGCGCCACACCGCGCGGGCCGCACGCACCCACCACGGCCTCCGGTGCACCCGCGGCACCCCGGTGGTGCTGCCGGTCATCGGCGCCTCCTCGACGGTCCCCCTCACCCTCGCCCGGCCCGGCGGCCGCCCGCCGCCGCGACGGCCCGTTCGGGTGACCGGACACCGTTCGAACATCCGCCGGGCGCTGCTCCGAGCATCCGCCGGACACCACTCCGAACACCCGCCCGGGACGCTCCGAACACCCGTCGGACACAGCTTCGGATGCCCGCCCACGACCGCCGGCAGGGCAGCCGCCCCCGACACGTCGTAGGCTGGCTCTCCGGCCTCCGGTGGAGCCGCCGGGCACCCGTAACCGCAGAGCTAAGGCGCCACGCACGATGACGGACCGCCTCGGGACGACGAACCCGACCCGCACCGCCACCGCCGCCGACCGGCACCCGGTGTCCAGAACGGCCGCCCTCCGAGCGACCGCCCGCAGATCCGCCGTCCGCCTGCGGCTCACCACCGTGTACGTCGTCCTGCTCACCCTCACCGCGACCTGGCTCGCCAACGAGGGCCATGCCGCGCGGGCCCGGTTCGTCCGGCACAACAGCAGCAACGTCCACCACATGGAGGTGGGCAAGTGGTGGACGCTGTTCACCAGCGGCCTGGTCGTCGACGGCGTCCCGGCCTGGGCCGGCATCGCCGCCGTCGCCCTGGCGCTGGGCCTGGCCGAGTGGCGCTGGGGCCCGGCCCGGGCCTGCGCGGTCTTCGTCTTCGGGCACCTGGGCGCCACCCTGATCACCGAGGGCGCCATGTGGCTGATGCTGACCGCCCACATCCCGGGCGCGCTGTCCCGGGAGCGCGACGTCGGGATCAGCTACGGACTGGTCGCCACCATCGGCTGCCTGCTCGCCCTGGGCCCGCGCCCGCTGCGCCGCTACGGCCTGCCGGCCCTGGCGCTGGCGCTGGCCGGGACCTGGGCCGCGGACCAGCAACTGGCCGACGCCGGGCACCTGGTGGCCCTCGGGCTCGGCGTCCTCGCCTCCCGGACGGCCTGGCTGCGCGCCCGCGCCCGGCCCCGTACCGCACCGCACCACAGCCGCCGCCACAGGCGCCCCCGCACCGACCCGGAGTCGTACTGAACCGGAACCGGGGCGATGATCGTCTACCTGATCGGGCCGGGTACGATGCGGAAGCGATCAACCGGCTTCCGGTCAGCATCTGATGACCGTTGATCAGGCCAACGGAGGGGACCCGATGCCCGAGCTCGACGACACCACGGACACCGCGGAAGCACCCGGGGCGACGGAGGCGACCGACCAGGTCGGCTTCGTGGACCCGGTGATGCTGCAGACCCACCGGCCCCATCCGGCCCGGATCTACGACTACTGGCTGGGCGGCAAGGACAACTTCCCGCCCGACCGGGCCGCCGCCGAGCACGCGATCGCGGCGGCGCCCGACATCCCGCAGGCCGCCCGCGAGAACCGCGCCTTCCTCCGCCGTGCCGTCCGGCACTGCGTCGACGCCGGGGTCCGCCAGTTCATCGACATCGGCTCCGGCCTGCCCGCCCGGGGCAACGTGCACGAGGTCGCCCAGGAGCTGGCCCCGGACTCCCGGGTGGTCTACATCGACAACGACCCGATCGTGCTCGCCCACGGCCGGGCACTGCTCGCGAGCAACCAGTCCACCACCGTGCTGACCGGCGACCTGCGCGACCTCGACGAGCTGCTCGACCGGCCCGCGCTGCGCGAGCTGATCGACCTGTCCCAGCCGGTCGCCGTGCTGCTGGTCGCCGTGCTGCACTTCCTGGACGACGCCCAGGCCGCCGCGGCCGTCCGGGCCGTCCACGAGCGGCTGGCCCCGGGCAGCTTCCTGCTGCTCTCGCACAGCACGGCCGAGGGCAATCCGCAGCGGGCCGCCGAGGTGGTGAAGACCTGGGACGACACCGACTCGGCCATCCGCCTGCGGGGCCGCGCCGAGGTGGAGGCGTTCCTCGCCGGCTGGGAGCCGGTGGAACCGGGCGTGGACTTCGTTCCGCTCTGGCGTCCGGAGGGGTCCACCGCGGGCTCCACCCGCTGGATGTACGCGGGCGTGGGCCGCAAGGTCTGACCCCCGGGCCGCCCGCGAGCGCTCACCGCCACCACGTCAGGGCCGGACTCCCGCTCGGGAGCCCGGCCCGTCGCCTTCTCCCCGACCTCGCCGACCTCCCCGACCGCCCCGACAGGGGTCACTCGCCCCCTCAACCTCCTTGCCCCTCAAAGAGGTTGACACCATCCGCCACCCCTCGGGAGCGATCCCACGAGCAGCCACCCCGACCGACGCGTTCGTATGCTCTTGCGGTACTCTGCAAATCTATGCCAGAGTGCGGGCATCGGATCAATCAGGCCGAACCCCCTCACACGTCGCTAAATCAGGAGCCCGCACGAGCGGGTGGGTCAAGGGTGCAAGCATGTCGAAGGTCTTGAGCAAGCTGCCGGTCGGTGAACGGATCGGCATCGCATTCTCGGGTGGGTTGGACACCTCCGTGGCGGTCGCGTGGATGCGCGAGCACGGTGCCGTCCCCTACGCCTACACGGCCGACATCGGCCAGTACGACGAGCCGAACCTCGCCGACGTGCCGGCCCGTGGCCGCGCCTACGGCGCCGAGCAGGCCCGCCTGATCGACTGCCGGGCCCCGCTGGTCGAGGAGGGCCTGGCCGCCCTGGCCTGCGGCGCCTTCCACATCCGGTCGGCCGGGCAGACCTACTTCAACACCACTCCGCTCGGCCGTGCCGTGACCGGCACCCTGCTGGTCCGGGCCATGCAGGAGGACGGCGTCTCGATCTGGGGCGACGGTTCCACCTACAAGGGCAACGACATCGAGCGGTTCTACCGCTACGGCCTGCTCGCCAACCCCAACCTGCGGATCTACAAGCCCTGGCTGGACCAGGACTTCGTCGACCAGCTCGGCGGCCGCAAGGAGATGTCCGAGTGGCTGGCCGAGCGTGACCTGCCCTACCGGGACTCCGCCGAGAAGGCCTACTCCACCGACGCCAACATCTGGGGCGCCACCCACGAGGCCAAGCGGCTGGAGTACCTGGACACCTCGATGGAGATCGTCGCCCCGATCATGGGCGTCGCCTTCTGGGACCCGGCCGTGGAGATCCTCACCGAGGACGTCACCGTCGACTTCGAGTTCGGTCGGCCGGTCCGGATCAACGGCCGTGCCTTCGACACCGCCGTCGACCTGGTGCACGAGGCCAACCTGATCGGCGGCCGGCACGGTCTCGGCATGTCCGACCAGATCGAGAACCGGATCATCGAGGCCAAGAGCCGCGGCATCTACGAGGCCCCGGGCATGGCGCTGCTGCACACCGCCTACGAGCGCCTCCTGAACGCGATCCACAACGAGGACACCGTCGCGACGTACCACACCCAGGGCCGGCGCCTCGGTCGGCTGATGTACGAGGGCCGCTGGTTCGACCCGCAGGCGCTCATGCTCCGCGACAGCCTGCAGAAGTGGGTCGGCCAGGCCGTCACCGGCAGCGTCACGCTCCGGCTGCGGCGCGGCCAGGACTACTCGGTGCTCGACACCCAGGGCCCGAACTTCAGCTACCACCCGGAGAAGCTGTCGATGGAGCGCAGCGTCGACGCCGCGTTCGTCCCGGACGACCGGATCGGCCAGCTGACCATGCGCAACCTGGACATCGCGGACTCCCGCAGCAAGCTGGAGCAGTACGCGGGCCACGGCCAGCTGGCGCAGTGGAGCGGTCTGATCGGCGAGCTCACCCCGGGCGGCGCGGCGCCGATCGCCGCGGGCGCCGGCCACGAGGCGGAGCCCACCGCGCTCGACCTCGCGGCGATGGAGTCCGGCACCGACTGACCGGGCGCCGACCGACCCGACCGACCGGGGGCCGTCGCACCACAGCGGTGCGGCGGCCCCCGCCGCGTCTCCGCCCGCCGCCCGCCGCCCGCCGCCCGGCAGCCAGGCCGGGACCGGCGCCCCGCCCCCGCCCCGGCTCACCCGAACGGCGGAACCGGCCGTGCGCCCCGCCCCCGCCGGTAGCTGAATGGCGGACGGCGCCCGGCGCCGGGAAGGCAGGTCCGGGGATGGGAGAGGCGATCGGCCCGATGCTGGCCTCGGCGGTGGCGGTCGCGCTCAGCCCGCTGCCGCTGATCGCCGTGCTGCTGATCCTCGCCCCGCCGCGCGGGCGGGCCAACGGGGTGGCCTTCACGGCCGGCTGGCTGCTCGGCCTGGCGGCGGTCACGGCACTCGTCGTGGCGGCGGGCCGCGCGCTGGCCCCGGCCTCCGGCCCGGCGACCTGGGTGTCCTGGCTGAAGCTCGCCCTCGGCGCGGCGCTGGTCCTGCTGGCGGTCGAGCAGTGGCGCGACCGCCCGCGGCCCGGGCACGTCACGGCGCCGCCCGACTGGCTGCTGAGGATCGACCGTCTCACTCCCGCCCGGTCGGCCGGGCTCGCGGCGTCCCTGGTGGCCCGCCCCCGAACGCTGCTCCCGGCCGTCGGGGGCGCCGCCTCGATCGCCGCGGCGCCCTCCGGCGACGGGGCGAGGGCCGTGGCCGCCGCCCTGCTGGTGCTGATCGGCTCGCTGGGAACCCTCCTGCCGCTCGCCGTCCGGCTGCGCGGCGCCGACCGCGCGGTGCGCGCCCTCGGCGAGTGGCGCGCCTGGGCGGCCGCGCACCGCGCCGCGATCACCACCGCCGTCCCGCTGGTGCTCGGCGCCGACTACCTCGGCAGCGCCCTGACCGGGCTCGGCTGACCCTCGCCCACCCGCCCTGACCCGCCCTTCCCCACGGCCCACCCCACCCCACCCCACCCCGGCCCTGCACCGCCGGCCCCGCACCGCCGCCCGTCAGCGGATCCGCACCACCCCCCGGCCCCGCACCGCGTGCACGCCCAGCCGCCCGGGGCCGCGCCCCGGCCGGGCCGCCACCGTGTCCCGGATGGTCAGCAGGATCTCCCCGTCGTACCGCTCCGCGAGCACCCGGGCCAGTTCGGCGGCCCGGCCGGGCCGGGCCGCCGGGGCGACCGCCGGCAGCCGCCCCGGACCGCTGAGGTCCTCGGCCTCGGCGGCCCAGCGCGCCGCGTCGCGCCGTTCGCCCTCGGCGGCGTAGTGCACGGCCAGGCAGTGCACGGCCAGCGGGTCGCCGTACTGGGCGGCTATCCGCCACCAGAAGACCCCGTCGGCCGTGCGGCCCATGCCGTAGAGCAGGCAGCCGAGGGTCCGGAAGGCGGCCTTCTCGGCGAGTTCGAGGTCCAGGGCCAGCTCGCCGGGTTCGGCCGCGCCCGCCACCCCGGCGCACAGGTGCCGCAGGTCGCGCCGCAGCTCGGACCGGCCGCGGGCCCCGGGGTGGTCACCGGTCGCCGGGGCGTGCGGCGGCCGGGCCGCGGCGGGCGGCCGGGCGGGGCGCTCGCGCCCGGGCGGGACGGCCCGCCGGGCCGCGGCCAGCCGCTCGGCCAGCCGGCGGGTGAACGCCGTCGGGTCGTGGTCGGGGAAGTCCTGGCCCAGCTCGGCCGCGTGCGCGCGCAGCAGTTCGGTGACCCTCATGTCGCCTGCCCGTCGTCCGGGTGCTCCAGCAGGTACTCCAGGTGGCGCCGCCCGAGGCTGTAGTAGGTCCGGGCGGTGGTGTGCGCGATGCCGAGCGTCCGGCCGATGTCGGGGTAGGACAGGCCCGCCTGCCGCAGCCGGACCACGTCGGCCTGGACCGGCGCGGCGCGCGCCAGTTCGTCCATCGCCCAGTCCAGGGCGTCCAGTTCGGCGAGCTCCTCCAGCTCGTCCTGGCTGGTGTCGGGGCGGCGCTGGGCGATCACCCGCAGCCGCTTGCGCTCGGCGCGCCGGCGTTCGCGCAGGACGTCGACCACCGCGTCCTTGACGATCTTGAAGGCGAAGGCCTGCGGGTCCTCGCTGGCCAGGGCGCGGCGCCAGTTCTTGTAGAGCGTGGTGCCGGCGTTCTGCACCGCGTCCTGGGCGTCCTCGCGGTGCCGCAGGCGCTGCTGGGCGTAGCGGAGGTAGCCGGTGTTCTCGCGGGTGAAGAACGCCTCGAAGTCGTTCGGCAGGTCGTCGAGCGGGTCCGCCCGCAGGCTCCGCTCCTCGCCCGGCCCGGGAGTGTTCACACGCGCCCCCTTTCCTGGTCAGCTGGCCGGCCCACCGGGTGGCACGCCGACGGCCCTTTGCGGGCTCGTGGTGTAACCGTCCGGGAGAGCCGGGTTGTTGACCGGATCGGGCGGACAATTGGCAACGTTTCCGTTCACTTTCGAACAGACCCGCTGACCTGCCCGTTCGAGGGCGCGGGCGGCCGAGCGGCAGCAGCGGAGTGACCCAGATCACACCGCGTCGGGCACCGGGCTTGACAAGCCGGACCCCGCCCGGGCTGCCCGTACGGTGCGGGCGGCGCCCCGGAACTCCCGCGACACCGCCCGCACCCCCGGCAGCTCTACAGCGCCGGCGCCACGTCCGCCGAGTCCAGCGCGCCGGTCACCCGCTCCAGCAGCACCCGCAGCGCGGCGAGGTCCTCGACCGGCAGCCCGGTCGCGGCGAGCAGTCGGCGCGGCACCTGCCCGGCCCGCCCGCGCAGCGCCGAACCCTCGGCGGTGAGGCTGACCACGACCGAGCGCTCGTCCTCCGGGCTGCGCTCGCGGCGCACCAGCCCGGCCGCCTCCAGTCGCTTGAGCAGCGGGGAGAGGGTGCCGGAGTCGAGTCGCAGCCGCTCGCCGATCCGCTTGACGGGCAGCTCGCCGTCCTCCCAGAGCACCAGCATCACCAGGTACTGCGGATAGGTGAGCCCGAGGTCCCGGAGCAGGACCCGGTAGACGCTGCCGAAGGAGCGGGCGGCGGCGTTGAGCGAGAAGCAGATCTGCTGGTCCAGGCGGAGCAGTTCCTCGTCCGCCATGCCGGGGAGCGTGGTCATGCCCCCATGGTACCGATCGAAGCTGCGCCATTGAGTTGTGCGCAATTGAATGACGTGCTCTACTTATGGGGCAGCCGGTCGCCGGCCCTCCCCCGAGGGCCCGGCAGCCGCCGGAGCACCACGACTCCGCCCGCCACCGCGCGGCCCCCGCACCACGGCCGCGCACCACGAAGGGACCCACCATGGACGCGATCTACACCGCCGCCGCCACCGCCAACGGCCGCGAGGGCCGCGCCGTCAGCTCGGACGGACAGCTCGACCTCGCCCTCGCGATGCCGCCCGCGCTCGGCGGCAGCGGCCAGGGCACCAACCCCGAGCAGCTGTTCGCGGCGGGCTACGCGGCCTGCTTCGCCAGCGCCCTCGGCCTGGTCGGCCGGCAGGCCCGGGTGGACACCAGCGAGGTCTCGGTGACCGCCGAGGTGTCCATCGGCAAGGACGGCGCCGGCTTCGGCCTGGCCGTCGTGCTGCGCGTCGAGCTGCCCGACTCGCTCGCGGGCGGGACCGGCGAGCAGCTCGTCCAGCAGGCGCACGAGGTCTGCCCGTACTCCCGCGCCACCCGGGGCAACATCCCGGTCGAGCTGGTCGTCGAGTGATCCGGCGGCCCGGGCACGACCTGCGGCCGACCGGCCGCACGGTCACCGGGCCGCGCCCGCACCGACGACGGGGCCCGTCGCACTCCCCGGGCGGCGGGCCCCCTCCGCGCCCCCGC